>NZ_LMIC01000005.1:0-192161 GCF_001428585.1 Duganella sp. Root198D2
CCCTCTGTGCCAATATAACTTGAGACACCTACCCGATATAATTTAGAGTACAGCGGTAGGTCCCCAATATGCACAACCGAAAGCATCAAATTAGCACTCCAGTAGTCCCTGGCAACGCCAACGACGCATCGTCTGCCGAGGCCCAGCGTCCCGACCCCGAGGTTGTACCCACTGCCAAACGTCGCACCTTCTCCAAGGCCGAGAAATTGCGCATCTTGGCAGCAGCCGACGCCTGCGTGGCCCCTGGTGACATTGGCGCCTTGCTGCGTCGAGAGGGCATTTACTCGTCGCATCTGGCGACATGGCGCAAGCAACGGCAGCAGGCCAGTGAAGCCGCCGCGCTGGAACGCAAGCGCGGACCGAAAGTCGATTCCGGCGCTGTCGAAGCGCGCCGTGTTCAGGCATTAGAGAAGGAAGTCGAACGTTTGCGCACCAAGCTGGCAAAGGCGGACTTGATTATTGACGTCCAAAAAAAACTTTCCACTCTGCTGGGGCTCGATACCAGCGACACGCCCAGCGAGCCGAAGTGATCAGCGCTGCCAACAGCCTGGCCGAACAAGTCGGCGTGAGCGTCGCGTGCCGCGCATTGCGCCTGCCACGCAGCGCTTTTTATCGGGATCGCGTTGCGCGTAACGTTCGCCCACTGCCGCCATCGATCACCGTTACGCCAGCCAAGCGTCCACCACTGGCACTGTCGGAGCTGGAGCGGCGAGTGGTACTCGATTTGCTCAACAGCCCACGCTTCGCCAACTGTGCGCCGGCTGCCATTCACGCCCAGCTACTCGATGAAGGGCGCTACGTGGCTTCGGTGCGTACGATGTATCGCCTGCTGCAAGGCTGTGCCGCCGTGCGCGAGCGGCGCAACCAGCTGCGACATCCCGAATACACCAAGCCGGAACTGCTGGCCGTGGTGCCCAACCAAGTCTGGAGCTGGGACATCACCAAATTGAAGGGGCCGATCAGGGGAACATGTTTCCACCTGTACGTCATCCTCGACATCTTCAGCCGCTACGTGGTTGGCTGGATGGTGGCCGAGCACGAAACGGCCGAGCTGGCCGAGCAGCTTATTGCCGACACTGCCGCCAAGGAAAGCATCGCSCCTGGTGCGCTGACCTTGCATGCCGACCGGGGGAGCAGCATGCGCTCCAAGCCGGTGGCCACGCTGCTATCAGACCTGGGAATCACCAAGTCGCACAGCCGGCCTTATGTTTCCGATGACAACCCGTACTCGGAGGCGCAGTTCAAGACCATGAAGTACCAGCCAGGCTTTCCAGTGCGCTTTGGCTCGCTGGCCGACGCCCGCGCTCATTGCGCCCAGTTCTTCACCTGGTACAACCAGCAGCATCGCCATTCTGGCATCGGCATGATGACGCCAGAGAGCGTCCACACCGGCCGTGCCGCCGAAGTGCGCAAGCAGCGCCAAGCCACTTTGGCGAGCGCCTACCAGCGCACGCCGAACCGCTTCAAAAACCGTATGCCGCAACCGCAGAAACTGCCCACGGCTGCTTGGATCAACCCACCGACCATGGAGAAAAAAGCTGCCTGAAATCCGAGATTTAGACACTCACCAATTCAACAAGGTGTTTCAAATTCATTGACACGCTCCGNGATCAACCCACCGACCATGGAGAAAAAAGCTGCCTGAAATCCGAGATTTAGACACTCACCAATTCAACAAGGTGTTTCAAATTCATTGACACGCTCCGCGGACGACATAACCTGATGCACACTCAAGGTAGGTCGATCCGTACCAATTCACTCCACCTACGTTTAAAAAATGAGGATATTTGCAGTCGTACCAAACAAGTGTTGGGTGTCGGCGCATTTCCAGGAGATCCGTTCCCATGTGGTTACGCGCCGTCAACTGGCAGGCAGTAACCGGGTCAGGAGCGTAATTGCCGCTACCGGGTGCCAGATACCACCACCCTAGCGTTCCTTCCGGCAACTGTGCGAATGCGTTTTGTCCGACGGCGATTAAACTCACAACACAAATTGCCAATCTTTTGGCGATACGAATCAGCGCCTGCATATAGATTTTTTCGGCACGCATAAGCTCTCCACACGTGAATAGATTCAGCAGATACGGTGATTCGGCTCAGCAACTACATTTAGAATAGACAGCAAAAACATGGGGATTCTCACCAATAATCACAGCTGCCGAGTTATTTTCAACATCCTCTCGGAGAATTGAGTGACGGGTGCTCGGTGACAAGGGGTTACTGCAGAAATGGTCAACTCGACATTGTGGATTTGATGCGACAGTGTCCGTGCCTCGGCTTGAAGGCTGTTAATCCTCAACTTGAGTGCTCAAAGTACGGAATTCAGCGAGGTTCCAGAATAGAGATGGGAAAGCCTTGGAGTTCTAGCTCCTTGGCGCCGAACTACAGGAGTGCTGACAAATCTGCCTTGTAAGATGAATTCGAAGCGATTCAAAAGGCCTTGGCATCGCGCGACTCTAAAGGTGCTGTCTTACAAGGCGGCAGCGACGCCCGATGAGTGACGCGACCTCTTGGACCAACCGCTCTTTGATCGTCCAGTTCCAGAAGCCGAAACCCAAATTTCCGAGTGCCCACGGAACATCGAAATGCCACGCCCCAATGCATTGTTCAACGCCACATGCTGGACACTTCATCGCGCTCTGGTCATCCCCTGCGTGCCATGCACCTACAGCGTCACTCCACGGAAGGATGTCGGGTTCGTGACGCGTTCCGCATGCGGGACACACCAGCGCGTCAATGCCTTGCCCCCCGGCGTCGAACACGCGGCGGCCAATCGCAATCTCCAGCCCGCACTGCGCGGGCCTCGTCTGAAAAGTCAGGTCGGCATCCCATTTGTGGGCCCAGGCACGACTCCACATCTTGTTGCCACGCGAGGAAGCCACCGCATCCGGCAGGATGATCTTCTCCTGCACGAACCAATTTATGACCTGGTCCGCCAAGGTCGCAGCCTCTTCCAGCGACACATCCAACACCACAATCCAATCCACACTGTCGCTCATCCCAGGCACACCAAAAAAGGTTGGCAATCAGCCAACAATACCATACCCAGCGGGGATTGAAGCGTCGCCGATAAACAGGCGCGCACGATTGAAAAGTTGCGAATCTAAGAAACATTAGTCCATTTATAATGTATTGCTTTTTTTGTACGCTTGAGTGACTAGCAACTTGCTGCGTTTCCCGCACTCCAGCGCTTCGCCAGGATTTTTGCCCATGAAACTGAACAGTTTGCCAAACTCGCTCGCGGGGTTGCTGCCGCTCGGATCGTTGGCCGGTACCAGCCGGCCGATCCGTTTGCGCTTGTCGGACACACAGGACGATCTCCTGCTGGTCAAACACGTAAGCGGTTCGGAAACCGTCTGCGGCGGCATCGAATACAGGCTGCTTTGCGTCTCCATGAAGGCCGGCCTGCCGACCAAGCAGTTCATCGCCCTGCCAGCCGAAGTCCAGTTCGTCACCGACAGTGGCGACTTGCGCTCCGTGTGCGGCATTGTCGCCGAAGCCGTCGAAGGTCAAAGCGATGGTGGCCTTGCCACCTACCAGTTGGTCATCCGCGACGCGCTGGCAATCATGGAACTGCGTACGAACACGCGTGTATTTCGCAACGCCAGCGAGATCGACATTACCCAGATGCTTCTAAGCGAATGGTGCCAGCGCACGCCCATGATGGCCCGTGCTTTCGAATTCGACCTCGGCCAGTTGCGCGACTACCCACCGCGCGAATTCACCATGCAGTACAACGAATCGGACGCACAATTCTTGCGGCGCCTCTGGAAGCGGCGCGGCATCGCGTGGTTCATCCGTCCCGGCAAGGCGAGCGGCGACTGTAATGGCGGCGTTCCGGCGCATTCGCTGGTCTTGTTCGACGACGCGACGTCGCTGGAGAAGAATGCCGCCGGCACGGTGCGCTACCATCGCGACGACGGCACCGAAGCCCGCGACAGCATCACTGCCTGGCATGCTGTGCGCTCACTGCGGCCTGGAAAGATCAGCCGTCAGAGCTGGGACTATGCCGGCGGCCAGATGTCGGTAAGCGACGAGTCAGGACGCAACAACCAGGGCGAATGGGGAGACCAACTTGCGGCAATGCTGGCCGACTACCTGGTGGACGTGCCGCATGCCGGCGATACCAGTGCCGACTACAGGAGCCTCGGTACCCTCCGGATGCTGCGCCACGAGTACGAGTCGAAATGCTATCGGGGCGAGAGCGGCGTGCGCGACTTGTGCATCGGCCAATGGATTGCGGTGACCGGGCATGCCGTGATCGATGCCCACCCTTCCGAAGAACGCGAGTTCATCATCACCGAGTTGCACATCGATGCGGCAAACAACCTGCCCAAGGCCCTGAACGACAAGGCGCGCCGTCTGTTCGCCGTAAACCGCTGGCATGGCGCATTGGAACAGGCCAGCGAGGAACGCGGCGTGCGCTATACGAATCACTTCACTTGCGTGCGGCGCGGCACCGCCATCGTTCCGGCCTACGATCCGCGCATCGACCTGCCGCGGACCGAGGCGCAGAGCGTGATCGTGGTCGGCCCGCCCGGCGAGGAGGTGCATTGCGACGAATTAGGACGGGTGAAGATCCGCTTCCCGGCCTGTCGGCAGGAAGACCATGCCACCGGCGCAGGCGCTTCTGGCAGCGACCGCGATTCGGCATGGGTGCGCGTTGCCGGCACATGGGCCAGCCGCCAGTGGGGCACAATCTCTCTGCCGCGCGCCGGGGATGAATGCATCGTCACCTTCTTGGGCGGCGATCCAGACAAACCGATCATCACCGGCCGCGTGCATGGCGGGACCACACCACCGCCGACCTTCAGCCACGCTGGAGGGCTGCCCGGAAACCGCTACGTTTCCGGGATCAAAAGCAAAGAGGTCCAGGGTGCGCGTTACAACCAGCTGCGTGTTGACGACACGCCCGGCCAGATCAGCGCGCAGCTCGCGAGTGAGCACGGGCATAGCGAACTGAATCTCGGCTACCTGACCGATCCGCGCTACAACGGCGAGGGCCGCCCGCGCGGTGAAGGCGCGGAGCTGCGCAGCGACCACGCCGTCGCAATCAAAGGGGCGCAAGGTGTCTACATCAGCGCCGATGCGCACTTGCGCGCTGCCGGCCGCCAGCTGGAACGCGATGGACTGACCGGCTTGGCGGACGCCTTGCAGAGCATTCAGCAGCAACTGGCCGAACTGGCCGGCACGCATCACGCCGATGAAGGCGATGGCAAGCCCTTGGCGCAGCTGATTGGCCACCTGAAGCAATGGGAAAAAGGCAGCAATACCGACGGCGGAAAGGGCGATCCCGCCGGCGGTCTGCCCATCGTCGCGGTGAACGCGCCGGCCGGCGCAATCCTGGGTAGTTCCGACAACATCGTCATCGGCGCCCAAACGCACGTGGACGTGGTGAGCGTCGGAAATACGCAGGCTTCGGCGGGCCGCAATTTGCTGCTTCGTGCCGGCCAAAGCGTGAGCGTGTTCGCGCATAAACTGGGCATGAAGCTGATTGCCGCCGCAGGCAAGATCGAAATGCAGACCCACCAGGACGATATTGAACTGACCTCGGCAAAAAAGATCGTGCTGTCGGCCGCTGAAGAGATCGTGATCCAGGCGCCGAAGGTCCGCATCGTCAGCCAGGGTGCGCAGTCAGCATATGGAGGCGGCGCCCTCACCCACCAGCTCAGTGGTGCTTACACAGTCAAGTCTGCCACGTTCGCGCATAGTGGGCCTGGCGACGCCACTCCCCAAGCCCTGAATCTCCCGAAGAGCACCGTCAAAGCTGACGAAAAATTCATCGTCCGCTACATCGGCAGTAACGCGCCGGTAAAAGGCGCGTCTTACATCATCAAACTGAACAACGGCAATGTCATCAGCGGAAAAACCAATGCCGAAGGCGAGACGGAGCTGAGTAAAGAGGAAGAAATGCTCATCGCCGACATTGAAGTCCTTGACGACGCCAAATCAACGAACTGAGAAATGACAGAGAACACACCAACACGAGAAGTCCGATCTGAGTACGATGGCCAGACTGTGCGCGCGAAGTCCGTGCTGTCCCCGGAAGGCTTTCCTGTGCGCGCACTTGTCAAACTCTACCCAAAACGCATCATCCCGATCGTCTTTATTCCCGGAATCATGGGAACAAACCTTCGCGTGAAAAATGGAAAGGGGCATGCGTGGCGGCCACCAAATGGCAAACTGGCAGGTCTCGTCCAAGTTATCCAATACCTGGGCAAAGACGCTGCTGCCAGGAAGAAGGTCCTGCATCCAGATCGGGTCGAGGTCGATGCTGACGGTCCTGTCGGCCTAACCAGCAAGGTTGAGAAGCAATTAAAGGGGGCGCCGGACCTCGATCCTGAGAAGTTGGCACGCCTGTTCGGATGGGGAGAACTCCATCGCGACAGTTACGGACGTATCCTGAATACCCTTCAGGAGCGTTTGCACGACATATTGAAGATCGACGGCACTCCCGATGATGCCTGGGTACAGCTGGTTCTGGAGCAGCAAAAAATCCATCAGTTCGGTGCGGAAAAGTCGTTCGAGGAAATCACGCCCGACGACTTGAAGAGATTTGCCAACGCTGCGTATCCTGTGCACGCCGTTGGCTATAACTGGCTGCAATCGAACAACGTCTCCGTCCTTCGACTGGTCGAGAAAATCGACGCAATTACAGACTTCTACAAAAGCACGTTGAACAAGGACTGCGAGAAGGTAATCCTAATCACCCATTCCATGGGTGGTTTGGTGGCGCGGGCGTGCACGCAGTTGCAAGGCAAAAGCGACAAGGTATTGGGTGTCCTACACGGTGTCATGCCCGCCATCGGCGCACCTGCAACTTACAAACGTATGCGCGCGGGTTTTGAAGGCGTTGAACAAGTTCTCCTGGGCCGCAATGCCGCGGAAGCCACAGCGGTCTTGACGCAAGCTCCTGGCCCAATGGAGTTGCTCCCGACTGCAGAGTATCAGGCAAAGCTGCCTGGTGGCGCCCAACATTGGCTGCGAGCGCACTACAGCAGAGAAAAGATTCCCGAGAACGAGGTAACGTCCTTCCTTGGGCAGGGCGATCCATACGATCAGGTTTATCTGAACAAGGCCGATTGGTGGCGCCTAGTCAAATCGGAATTAATCAACCCTTTAAACGAAGACCGCTCCACTGAACGCAATCAGAGCACTTCCTCCACGACAGACGCGGACTACGCGGACCCCGACTTTGCAAACTATTCGAAAGCGCTGCTTGTCGCGCAAGAGTTTCATAAACGGATAAAAGGGCAATACCACGAAAACTGTCATGCATACTATGCAGCGGACACCGCCCAATCGGCGTGGGGCGAAGTACGCTGGGCAGCCAAAACCGCCGTTCCCGACTTCGTGCAAGGTGAGTTGATCCACGATGATTTGAATGGTGCGGTGAAAGTGAAATTTGGCGAGCAGATATGTGCACTGGAAATTGCAGGTCCCGACATACCTGGCGATGGCACCGTGCCTGAACTATCCGGCCAGGCGCCTAAGCCATTCGTGAGACAAATTTTCCGGCACGAGGGTAAGCGGAAAGGCCACGTAAGTTATGACCATCAAGGCAGCTACAGCAACGACCTAACAGCAGGCCTAACGCTATATTCGATCGTCAAACTGACGCTGAACTCCGGGATCTTAGACGAGGTTAATAATGCTTAGAGCAGGAGAAAAGTTAGGCCAACGGATTGCAACAACGATACTGCTAATGGTCGTGACTGCACAAGTGAGCGCCGCCCCGATTGGACTTCGCAAGGATCAAATGATGGACACAACAAAAAAAGATAGCTGGACCACGCACTGCATTGGCCGATTTCTAATCGATCTTCCCGCAGAAGCGGACTATGTTGGCGGAAGTTATGACTATGCCTTTGCGACTCTTGAACGCAAGCCTATGGGGTTCGACGAGTTCAATCAAGAAGTCAGTTCATTTGAAAAGCGACTCAAGGATACCAAGCATAAGTCAGGGTCCTCACTTCTGTTGAAAAGCACCGCGCCAGACGAGAACACCCGTGTTTTCGGCTATTGGGACAGTGACTATCAGCATATCGCCGTAGATATTGCCGCTTATCGCTGGCTTAGCGGCCAGCGATACCTGCTTCATAAAGGAGCCGATCCGGGTAGGATGGAAAATGCCGTTGTTCGGATGGGAACTATGGTCTCCAAGCTTCAGGCAAGGGGATTGGACGCACCTTCGGTACCTGGCTTTTGCGTTGAGCAAGCAGTCTTCGCTGATGGCGGCACGAGCGGGAACGAGAGTCTGAACATCCGATTTCGGCTCAAGCAGCACCGCGACATCGTCGTTGACCTTTCCACTAATCTCAACGCTGGAGCTCCGCCTGAATCATTGTTATCTCGCAAGCCAAGCGTTTTCAGCGCCTTAGGAATTCTAGGTGCGACCCTCGGTGGAGTTCGCAATATCAAAGAAGGTAACCGAACGGTTGCTGGGAATCCTGGCCAAGAATGGCTAATGAAAGCTCCAAATGACCATGGCCAGCAGGCCCACCTGTTCACTTGGGAAGCGCCGGGATTGCAAGGCGATGAGCTTCATCCCCAGATACGCATCGACCTTCAATCAGGTAATTCCGACGGTGGATTGGACCCTCAGCCGATTAGCCTAACTGACGAGAAAATGCTCGATCTGTGGGAAAGGATCCTGAATTCGCTGCGTCTTCGGCCAACAGATGAAGGCAAAGGCAGTCCAGGCGAAAAGCCATCACCGCGGGCTGATTCCGGCAGTCCGGTACCGCTAGGTGAACTTGCGCGAACCGGAGTGGTTTGCCCGCAGACCGGGTATTGGCAATGCCCCGATCGTGACGTGCATGGTAAGCGTCAACGCAGCGCCGTCTTGAGCGCCACGCTACTTTAACCGATGATGTTCCCAACACCGCTGGGAAGCGGAGTTTAAACGCCGGCGAATTTGTCGGCGCAGTTCCAGGGCAGGAAGTCGTCCACCCGATTCACAGGATGGTCGGCGATATGGGTCAGCACGTAGCGCAGCCAGGCCTCGGGGTCGACACCGTTAAGCTTGGCCGTTCCGATCAGGCCATACATGGCGGCAGCGCGTTCGCCGCCACTGTCTGCACCTGCAAACAGGAAGTTGCGACGACCCAGGGCCACGCCGCGCAAGGCTCGCTCGGCGGCGGAGTTGTCGATCTCGATGCGGCCGTCATCGCAGTAGCGCGTCAGCGCCGGCCACAGTTTGAGCGAGTAAAGGATGGCGGCCGCCGTATCGGACTTGCGCGACAGCGTAGCGAGCGTGGCGTGCAGCCATCGTTCGAGGTCGTCGAGCAGTGGCCTGGCATGTTGCTGGCGAGTGGTGCACCGCTCGTCGGGCGGTTTTCCCCGTATGCTGTCTTCAATGGCATACAGCTCGCCGATCCGGCGTAGCGCTTCGGTCGTCAGGGCCGATGGCCGCGCTGCATGCAGATCATAAAATTTGCGCCGGGCATGTGCCCAGCACGCGGCTTCGAGCACTTGGCCGCTTTCGTAAATGGCATTGAAGCCGGCATATGCATCGGCCTGCAAGATGCCGCGAAAGTTGGCCAGGTGTGCCTGCGGGTGTTCGCCTTTGCGGTCGGGCGTATAGGCAAACCATACCGCTGGCGGCGAGCTGTCGCCGCTGGTACGGTCATCGCGCACGTAGGTCCAAAGACGCGCCGTGCGCGTCTTGCCATTGCCAGGCGCCAGGACCGGCAGCGGCGTGTCGTCGGCATGTAGTTTCGTAGCCGCGAACACGTGGCGACGTAAGGCATCGACCAGTGGGCGCAGCAGTGCTCCGGCGGCGCCGACCCAGCTGGCCAGCACAGCGCGCTCCAAGTCCACACCTTCGCGAGCGTACATGGTGCTCTGGCGATATAAAGGGATGTGGTCGGCGAACTTGGCGACCAGCACGTGCGCCAGCAGGCCTGGGCCGGCCATGCCACGCTCAATCGGTCGGCTGGCGGCCGGTGCCTGCACGATGACGTCGCAGCAGGCACAGGCCAGCTTGGGACGCACGTGGCGGATCACGCGGAAGCTGGCCGGCACATATTCAAGCTGCTCTGACACGCTCTCGCCCAGCTGCTTCAGCTTCCCGCCGCATGCCGGGCAGGCGTCACTGGCCGGCATCTGCACCCGTTCTTCGCGCGGCAAGTGTGGCGGCAGTGGCTTGCGTTCGACCTTCCTGCGCGGTGCCACTTCCGTTGGCGCTTGTGCTTCCGCAATGGCGGCTTCGGCTTCCAGGTCTTCCAGCTGCAGTTCCAGTTGTTCGATTTGCTGGTCCAGCTTTTCCGAACGGCGGCCAAACTGCATGCGTTTCAGCTTGGCCAGCACCAGCTTCAGATGCTCGATCTCGGCCGCTCGGGTGGACAGTTCCGCGCTCAGATGTGCAACCTTCGCTTCGCTGGCAGCCAGCGCCGCATCGCGCGCTGCCAACGCAATCTCTTTCGCCAGCAGCATGGCTTTGAGCGCTTCGATGTCGTTTGGGAGTTCGGCGGCGTTGAGCATGTGGCCTAGTTTACGCAGATCGTGCCACGTTTACAAGGCCGACTGCGGCCGCCAGGTACGTTCCGGCCGGCGCCAGTCGATACCCTCCAACAGCATCGACAACTGGGCCTGGGTCAGCGCCACACTGCCGCTGTTGGCCTGCGGCCAGATAAAGCGCCCACGCTCCAGGCGTTTGGCCAGCAGGCATAAGCCGTCGCCGGTCCACCACAGCAGCTTGATCAAGTCGCCGCGCCGGCCACGGAACACAAACACGTGGCCGCTGAACGGATCTTCTTCCAATGCGGTTTGAACTTTCGCAGCCAGGCCGTTGAAACCACTGCGCATG
Source organism: Duganella sp. Root198D2 (assembly GCF_001428585.1). Classification (NCBI taxonomy): domain Bacteria; kingdom Pseudomonadati; phylum Pseudomonadota; class Betaproteobacteria; order Burkholderiales; family Oxalobacteraceae; genus Duganella; species Duganella sp. Root198D2. Next base: position 10,810 of record NZ_LMIC01000005.1, read on the forward strand.
TCCGTGGCGCCGGCGGCGAGCCAAACCTTCGTTCCCGCAGGCAGACCGATCATCGCAGTACACGCTCCAGCACTTGGGCGAGCGTGGTGGCGTCGGCTTGCCCCTCGATACGCAACCGCACGCGCCCGATCTCCAGCGTGATGTTGCTGGTGGCTGTAGCCGCCTCCGGCTCCGACGATGATGCCGCCATCACTACCGGCAGCAGCTTGCTGCCTTGGGCCGGCGCACCGGCCACCAGCTCCGCTGATTCGAATTGCCGGCGCCAGGTGAACACCTGGTTTGCGTTAACGCCGTGCTCGCGTGCTATGCGTGCCACCGACGCACCAGGCTGTGAAGCTAACTGCACCAGCGAACGCTTGAACTCCAGGGAATGCTGGCGATACTTCCCGCGCGGACCGCGCTGAATGACTGGTCGAAAATTTGTGTCCATAATCGAATTTGTGGGCACAACTGCTGTGCCAAAATTCAATCATGCTGGGACGAAATTATCCCGTCCAGACGGTACTCATAAGACGCTTACCGTGCATGGTAGCCCCCGTCTCTTCCAGCAAGGCGAAACAATGCCTCCCGCAGTCATCCAGCGTGACCTGTCTTTCATCGAACGTTTAAAGGGCGCCAACGCCCAAATCGACACCAATACCGTCTGGCGACTGGTGAAATATGCCGAAGTCCCAAGCAGCCTGGAGGCACCAACGTTACTGGACGATCGCGGCATGCTATCGAAAGAGACTTGAGCATGCCTAATGTCGTTCGCCTAAATGACCCCACTTCCCACGGCGGCACCGTAGTTATGCGCAACAAACTGTGAATTGTGTGCTGAGCTACTTGCGCCTTTCGAAGGGCTTATCTCCCTAACGGATAGCGAAACCGCGTAAGAACGAAACCAACCAGTCGCGCCTTGACAGCCTAGTATATGTCGTCAGCGGGAAGCGCTCGTCCCAAGCAGACAGAAAAACATGCAGTGCGATCCCTGCCAACATAGGGAGACTGGCCACGCAGATTTCGGCGAGAGCGGCCACGCATGCACTCAGAAACCCTCCCGCGATCCCGTCATCCGCCAAATGGCCGTACATCCATGCAAACGTTGGCACGTAATACTCCCCATGCGTGATCAGGAAGCCGATCACACAAGAAGCGATGAACTGCCAAGGAAAGATCACGCCATTCTTCACATCGTCTTGGGCTAAGAACGCAATCGCTGTTGCGAGTGCAACGGCGATGGTACAAATGATCGTCAGCGAAATATTCATGAACGGCACCTTATTTCTTGGGGCTAGCTCTTACTCCGCATCGCCAGGACCCAGGTATCGGCACAGGAACGGAAAGAGGAACACATGTACAGCCAGTATCGCTGTTTGGAATCCAGTACATTTCGATTGCTGTAGGTTCACAAAAGGGTCAGTTCCGTACGCATCGATGTGGGGAACTCCGACCTTCTTCACCACTTCCGTCCTTCCCGAACTATGCGCCCGATCAATGACCGCCGACTTTACTACGTCGGATTCAAGCATGCAGCTGTTAGCGTTGAACCTATGGGAATGACAATATTCTCTCGCTGGTGTAGTTCGCTTCGCTTCAATACTTTTCCATCGGACGCCGTGACAACGCAGCCAGTATTCTCGAACCGAAAGACGTCTCTGGCGCCACGCTCAGCCGACGCTCCAGCACCCTGTTTTCCGATGAAGCCGATGGCACCTTCGATGCACAGCATAAGCGCCAGTTCATGGCCATGAAGCGCGAGGTACTCCGCATCGGGGGCTACCGCCAGGAGTACTTCATTTCGCACACACAGGAGCTGAGTGAAATGGCGGACGCTGTCATTGATCTCGACCAATACGCCGTCGATGCGGCCTTCTCAGCAACGCAAGCAGTCCACTAGACGAACCGGTTTGCGGCCATAGCATGGAGTCATGGATCACGACAGGAGGAACCCATGAGCCTTTTCGATGAACTGTACACACTGACCCAATCGCGGCGCTTTGCCTAACGCGTGACGCCGTCGTGCTCTTCTTTCACGGTTCCCGTGATAGCCAGCGGAAAATTTGTCCGCCTAATCAACGCCCAAATGTGAAATTCAGCACGTTCGGCCTTACATATTAAGTGTAAGTTCAAAGCAAAGATTACCGACTTTTGTCTGGTTCAGAAGGAGTTCTACCTCCACATACCAAACGTTTGGAGATCCCGCCGGGATTCTTGATCGATTTGCCCATCGTCGGGTTGGCCCGCATTAGCGGGCCATTTTCATTGCCTAGCTCGCGCTCCCTGCCCTTGCTCAATGTCGTTTGCCTGCATCATTTGCGATATCTGCCAATACTCGACCGAAAAAACATACTAAGATGAAAGTTATATGCAGCCATCTCTCGACGATGGAGGTCCAATGCAACAAGAATGCCCTCCTACTCTGGCAGACGAGATCCATGCCATCGACGGCTATACTTACAAATTATTCGTTGAAGCAGTGGCCGATGGATTTCAGGCACAGTTAGTTTGGATCAGCGCCCCTTCAGAGAGGGGCCTTCCCCCGATCGAGACCTTAACTACACCGACCTTTCACGATGCACGAGGGGCGATCATCGAGGCGCGCTCGCTGGCACTGGAATATGTTCTCGCATGGCGGACGCAATAACCTCCTTAGCAAACCGTTTCAGGCCCAGTCCAACGGGTCGCTGTCCGATCAAATACGACCGCCATAATTCTGTCCGACTTGATCCACACCCAACCGTCTTCTTCAATTTGTCCATGCACTGCGAAAAATTCTCTCGCGGTGAACGACGTGGATTGCGACCTGCTGGCCATCACCATCTGCACGCTGCCGGCCAATGGCCTTGCACTTCGCTCGCTCGGGGCCAGACATGGCGACGCAATATCGCCAAATTTCCTATCTATAATGAAAGTACGGAGGCAACTTTAGATTTCAGGGGTCATGATTCGGCTAAGTTAGGTGTCCACTGGCCCGGTCCTCAAAATTCGATAAGGCGCTGCTGAAGCAGAGAGGAAATTTGCCATGCTGCACGAATTCCTTACGCATAATCGCTGCGAGCTCATCGCTCGTTGTCGGGCAAAAGTTGCCAAACGGGAGCACTTCGCGACTGCCGAGCAATTGCAGAATGGCGTGCCGATATTTCTTGAGCAGCTGATCCGCATCCTGCTGTCGGAACAATTGAATCAGGTCCTCGAAGGTCGATTTATTTCCATTATCCAGGATAGCGGGGTCGGCAACGGCGAGGTAGGGGTATCCGCAACACTTCATGGCGAAGACATGCTTGCCCTGGGATTTACGGTGGATGAAGTCGTTCACAACTACGGCGATTTGTGCCAGGCGATAACCGATCTGGCGGTCGAGCGTGACGCTCCTTTTTCCGTCGATGAGTTCCGGACCTTGAATCGCTGTCTTGACAACGCCATTGCCTATGCGGTGACCGCGTTTAGTTTTAAACACGATTTTATTGAGTCAGACCGGCACGATGCCGAAGAGAACAAACGGATGGGCTTCTTTGTCCATGAGTTACGCAACTTGCTTGGTACTGCCAAGTTGGCGTATTCAGCCTGCAAGACCGGCAATCTCAGCCTGGGAGGTGCCACAGGGGCTATATTAGAGCGAAGCTTAGATGGCTTAGGAAGCATGATTAATGGCACCGTATCGCTGGTACGTCATGGACACCAACTGGGCATAGGGAATCTCATATCCCTTGCCGAGTTTGCCGCTGAGGTCGAAGCGACGTCCGCACTGGCGGCAGTTGCGAAAGAGTGCCGACTGAACATTTTGCCAGTAGATCCACGATTGGCCATCCAGGGGAATCGGCCGATGCTTCTGGCTGCAGTCGTCAACTTACTGCAGAATGCCTTCAAATTCACGCACTTGCACACTGAGGTAACGATGGTATGTCACGCCGTCGATGACAGTGTGCTGATCGAGGTTGCTGACCATTGCGGCGGACTTGGCGCCGACTTAGCCAATCGGATGTTCCAGCCATTTGTGCAAGGCGGCGCGGACCGCTCGGGTCTTGGGTTGGGGCTGACCATCGCTCAACAGTTTGTCGTCGAAAATGGAGGTCGCCTCAGCGTTCGTGATATGCCTGATGTTGGCTGTGTATTTACCATTACGCTCCCACGCCATGCCATGCCGGTCACCTTGAAATAGCCGACGACACTTTATTCGCCAGCTGGGGGCGTGGGTTGCGCTCGACGGATGACGTATTGTTCCGAAAGCGTCGTGTTACATTGATTTCTTAGTCAGCCAGGCGCTCGCCACATCAACGCAGATGCCCAAGTTTTGGGCGCGAACTATAACTCAGCTGTCGGGCAGGCGTATTGCTGGTGTCCTGCGACTCTGATGCATATGGTAACTCATGATGCGGGCTGGCACATTCGTGCTTGCGGTGCTGGTCCTGGGAGGCAGACAGGACACGTGCGATCGTCTCGTTACGCAATCTCTGGTTATGAAGATATGTTTCTGCAAAAGACAAGCCATGCGTGCAGACCAGATCAATGGCATGATCGATGACCGTTGCCTTCACGCACTCATGCCGACGCTCTGGGGAGAATGACATGGCAATGCACCAAGTGGTTTCGACTAAATCACGATAGCACGAATCGCGTCCTCACATGATTGCTCCTTCGAATGGGACAGGACATCGATCCAGACCTTGCCTATCGGCGCTTGGCATGGGGAGTCCGCTCGGCCAGTGTCACACTCTGGTTGAGGTAAACAGTGATTTTTCCTGGTATCGAGAACAGCTCGGCTACGGCACAAATGAGCTTTGGTTTTTGGACGTTGGCAGTTCCGATCATCATCGCGCTGTTCGTTGCTTACCACCTCTTCTTCCGCCGGAAGTAACCAGGAAAATAACACATGTCAACGATACATATCACTGACGAAGAAAATTCGGCGGCGGAACAGCAGCAGGAATCCACTGCGGCGCCGCGTAAGAGCCGAGCACGGCGTCAAGCGTCAGATCGCGCGCCATGGAACCCGGAACGAGCCAAACGCGCTGAGGACGAGGCTTATTTCCGCCTGCTGGAGAGGCAGGAAGTGAGCGACGCCATCCACGAATTGAAGCGCACGCAAGAGATTCGTGACAGCGTTAGTCGAAAGCTTTGCGGAGGTTCCCATGCAGCCACCGTCGAACTCCTATCACGCTGCGAGTGCGAACTCGCGGGCGCGAAAGCTGCTGTACTCGAACTGGTTCAAAAGAATCCACGACTCGCTAGACATCCATCGGTTGCCGCCTTGACGGCAACATTGAACAGTTAGGAAAATCACCTGCGCCCTGGCGGCGCCGCACCTGAACCGCACGGCCCGCATGCCGGGCCTAAGGAAAATATCACATGTTTGGATCGCGGCAAGAAACGCAACATTCCGGAACCGTTGAGCGCATCGGCTTCGCTTACACGGGTGAAAATTCGGGCCGGTATGTACTTCTTCTCCACGGTGAAGCGACGCCCATTGTACTGCAGGGCGGGGCCATGTTTGGCGAGTACGAGCGCGTGATCGAACTCCCTGCGCTCACAGCACCTGGTGACAAGGTCGAGGTCACTTTGAAAGGCAAGTGGCTAAAATGCGTTAGTAACGAGACTCAGCAGAAGCGCCTTACTGCGTAACTAACCTCGATGGAAAAACGCCGTGAGCATCAACGACAAAGAGGTAGCAGAAAACGAAGCACTTAAGGATGCCCTCAAAGCGCTCCAGCGGGACCGAGAGCTGTGCAAGCAAGCAGGATACGGCAGCATCGTTCTCGGCCTATTGTTCGATGCACAGTGCGAAACACAATATGCACCGAATACCCGCCTTGGGCGGAATTAAGGAGGAAGCTCATGCTCGAATTCGACCCTATGCTGGCCTCATGCCCATTTTGCGGTGGTCCAGCGGGTTTCTATCGGGAGGCCCAAGGTAATTTTCGGAACGGCATCGAAGAACCGGTGAACGCCTGGCTGGCGGGCTGCATCGGCAATACTTGCGCGGTCCACGTAGACACGGAAGGAGACGAAAGCAAAGAAGGAGCCGCTGCAAAATGGAACGCCCGGCGGGCCTCGCCGGCCACTCTCCCGCCGCAAATTCATTCAGACCTTCGCATCGCATGGAAGCTGCTGGTAGACGCCGGCCATGTGGATGCGGCACAGCGCATTTTCCAGTTTATTCAACTTACCGCAGCGGGTGGTGCCCGCACCTAAAATCGAGAAATACGCACACCTGTACCGCCACGGCTCGGACGACGGGCATGTGAATTGAGCGGTTCGTTATGGAGCTGGCCGACAGGAAAGAGTACACATGAGACTATCCGCTGCACTCATGGGGAAAGGCCTTCCTCGGCCTTTTTGGTGCGCGGTGGTACCGGAATTTCCCAAGACCTCATCTGCTCGGATGGGAAAGGGCGCATGTGCGCTTCGTCCAGTACGACGAGATCCCATGCAATTGCTTTGATGTCGTTTGCCTTGGATTTGGCAAACTGATAGGAACAAATGAGCGGACCGTCCTCGAAGTGGAACGGATTTCCTCCGCCTTGCTTCCGGATGGCGGCAAAGTTCTTCGCTTCTAATATCAGGCCCCGGAGACCAAATTTCTCTTGCAGTTCCTGATGCCACTGTTTTCGAAGATTCGCTGGAACAACGATGAGAATCTTACGGCGCCGCTCCGCCCACCGTTGTGTAATGACGAGACCGGCTTCAATCGTCTTGCCTAGCCCGACTTCGTCAGCAAGAATCACCCCGCGTGACAAAGGATTGCGGCATGCGAACAGCGCGGCTTCAACTTGATGAGGATTAAGATCAACCTGTGAGTCGACCAGCGTTGTCGCAAGCGATTCCACTGTGTCGCCAGCTGCGCGCCTTGTCAGCAGCCAGGCCAAATATTTACGTTGATGCGGTGTAATGCGTGATCCGTCAACCTGGCTCAAAGGTCCTCCGCTGTTCGATACTTGTTGCCACTCTGTCCAATTTTCCCATATGCAGCGCTTTCTGACCAGCATCAGAGTTAGCTAGGATGAACTTTTAGTTACATGTGGCGATCAGAGCAACTAGGCGCAAGTTCAGTTGCCTAAACGACACTAAAACAGCGCCGCCTACTGCCTTGGAATCAGGTTTCCACACTTTTTCCACACCAAACAAAAAAGGCCTGCGACATGAATTCGCAAGCCTTTGATTTGTTTGAGTATTCTTGGTGGGAAGTGCAAGTTTCGAACTTGCGACCCCTGCAGTGTGAATGCAGTGCTCTACCCCTGAGCTAACCTCCCGAAGTGGCGCTATTATAGACTAGGGTTGCGCCAAACACAAGTTCCCTTGACTGCCTTGTCCAGACCGTCCAGCAGTGCGTTGTGCTCCGCCTCTTCCGTTTCGCTGGCGCGCAACACGATGACTTCAGCCAAGGCAATTTCTGCCATGGCAATGCCGCTGCCGGTTTCTTCGATGACGATGTCCATGCCCAGGCTGTTCTGGCCACGGGTCATGGCCAGATAAACATCGGCCAGCAACTCGGCATCCAGCAGTGCGCCGTGCAGCTTGCGGTGGGCGTTGGAGATGCCGAAGTGTTCGCACAGCGCATCCAGCGAGTTACGTTTACCTGGGCGCATCTCCTTCGCCTGCACCAGGGTGTCAATCACACCGCCGATGTGGGAATCGAAGGTCGGAAGCTTGAGCATATTGAACTCGTGGTTCAAAAAGCCCAAGTCAAACGGTGCATTGTGAATGATGACTTCCGCACCCTGGATATAAGTGCGCAGATCCTCCACCACTTCATGGAAGCGCGGTTTATCGCGCAGGAATTCGGTGGTCAATCCGTGCACCGCCAATGCGCCCTCTTCCGAATCACGCTCAGGATTGATGTAGACGTGGAAGTTATTCCCGGTCAGTTTGCGTTCAAACAGCTCAACGCAGCCAATTTCAATGATTCGGTTACCCTGTTTCGGGTTAATGCCGGTAGTTTCGGTATCGAGGACGATTTGACGCATAAATTCACGAATATGTTCGTAGCAAGCGGCGAAGTATAGCAGGCCTTATTTGCGACGGACCGTTTCCACGCCCATGTTGGCCAGTTGGTCGGCGCGCTCGTTGCCTGGATGGCCGTTGTGGCCACGCACCCAGCGCCAATCGACGGTGTGTAAGGCTTGCGCGGCGTCCAGCGCTTGCCACAGGTCGGCGTTCTTGACCGGCTCCTTGGTCGAAGTCTTCCAGCCTCGCGCCTTCCAGCCGTGAATCCATTCGCTGATGCCCTTCTGGACGTACTGGCTATCGGTGTGCAGCACTACTTCGCACGGGCGTTTGAGGGCTTTCAGCGATTCGATCACCGCGGTCAGCTCCATGCGGTTATTGGTGGTATTCAGTTCGCCGCCGAACAGTTCTTTCTTTGCGTCGCCCGCGATCATCAATGCGCCCCAGCCGCCGGTGCCGGGATTGCCCTTGCATGCGCCGTCGGTGTAAATCTCTACTTTATCCATCGAGTCTTTCTTTGTGTTTGTTGGTGGCCGGGACAGGTACACCTGCCTTGGCCGTTTTTTGTTTCCAGGCCGGTCCGATCAGGCGCATGCCTTTCACGCGTTTGATCGCCTGCACCATGTAGACCGCACCGAAATACGGCCAGTAATTGGGGCCGGCGCGATCCATGAAGTTGTAGCGTGCCAGCCAGCGGTCGGTGCGGCATGCCGGAGCGTAGCAACCCAGGTGCGTATGGCTGACGCCCATATTCAGCAATTTTAACCAGTCCTTAATACGCGGCATGGAGATGAACTCACCTGCTTTCGGCAGGTAGTGCGATCCGGTCAGGCGGCCGCTCAGCTGGCGCAATCCCCACAGGCTGGCGGGATTGAAGCCGCAAACGATGACCTGGCCTTCGGGAATCAGCACCCTTTCCACTTCGCGCAGCACCTGGTGCGGTTCGGCGGAGAATTCCAGCACGTGCGGCAGCACCACCAGGTCCATGCTGTTGGTGGCGAATGGCAGTTCCACGCTGTCCAGTGTGACCGCGACTGCGCGGCCGGCGCCGGAATGACGCGGGTGCAGGCGGATGTCGGCCAGCCACTGGTGCGGCATGCGGTTGGCGGCCAGGGCGTCGATTTGCGGCATCCCAATCTGCACTGCATTGAAGCCGAAGATATCCGCCACCATCTTGTCCAGGCATGCCTGCTCCCAGGCGCGCACGTATGCACCCGGCGGTGTTTCCAGCCATTTGTCGAACGCTATAATGGATTCGTCGGATGTTGCGCTATCCATGCATTCCCTTTATTTACTGAGCCCATGAGCAAACCTGTTTCTGTCCTGACCGTTCCCGCCTTCAAGGATAACTACTTGTGGCTGGTCCACGATGGCCGCAATGCTGCGGCAATTGATCCCGGCGATGCGGCGCCGATTCTTGCCGCCCTGCAGCAGCATGGCCTGACACTTACCGCCATTCTACTCACCCATCACCATGCTGACCATATTGGGGGCGTGCCGGGGCTTTTGGTCCATTTCCGGGTGCCCGTTTTCGGTCCTCGCCATGATGGTATCGCAGCAGTGACCGTTCCGCTGGGTGAAGGCGACCATCTAGAGGTGCCGGGGCTGGACCTGTCATTCAGGGTGCTGGACGTGCCGGGCCACACCCTCGGCCATATTGCTTATGTCCGGGATGGCGCTGAGCCTTGGGTATTTTGCGGCGATACCCTGTTCGCTGGCGGTTGCGGACGACTGTTCGAGGGCACTCCGGAGCAGATGGTCAGCTCTCTCGGCAAGCTGGCGGCGCTGCCGGATGCGACCAAGGTGTTCTGCGCCCATGAATACACGCTGTCCAACCTGCGTTTCGCCAGTGCGGTGGAACCGGGGAATCCAGCCCTGGGGGCCCGGGTGGCGGTCGATACTGCGACACGCGAGCGCGGCCAGCCGACCGTACCAAGCACCATTGGCCTGGAACGCGCCACCAACCCTTTCCTGCGTTATCGTGAGCCTGAAATCGCTACCCAGCTGCGCGAAGCCGGTAAACTGCGCGGCGGCGAGCCACCGGTTGCCGTCTTCGCGGCGCTAAGGGAGTGGAAGAATAACTTCTGACCTGAGGAGATTTATGCAAACCGTCCGCATGTATGTTGATCCCATCAGCCCTTTCGTGTGGCTGGCAACCAAACAAATTGCCCGCATCGAGGCGGCTGGCGTGCAGGTTGAAATGGTGCCTGTTTTGTTTGCAGCGATGCTGAACAAGCATGGCTTGGTGGGGCCGGCGGAGGTGCCGGCGAAACGGGTGCTGACTTTCCGCGATGTGATGCGGCAGGCGTCTGCGCAGGGGCTGGAGTTTGCGGGGCCGCCGGGGCACCCCTTCAATCCCCTGCCAATGCTGCGGATGGCGACTGCGATTAGCGGTCGTGCGGAGCGGATTGCGTTTGTGACTGCGGTGATGGCGGCGACCTGGGAACTGGGGCAGGATGCGCAGGATTTCGCAGTGTTGGCGCGGGTGGCGCGCGATTGCGGACTGGATGCGGATGCGTTGGTTGCTGCTGGGACGCCGGAGGTGAAGGCGGAACTGGCGCGGGCGACCGAGCAGGCCATCAATGATGGCATTTTTGGTGTGCCGAGTTTTGTTTTTGAGGGGGAGCTGTTCTGGGGGGCGGATCGTGTCGACAGCTTGCTGCACCGGATTGCGGGCCATCGTATCGATGAAGCGCGCTTGCAGGAGTTTCTTGACAGGGCGCCTCTAGCTACTCGTCAAAACCGGTAAACCTGGGTCTGGCCCAAAGGGCCAGACCCGAATGCGCACAACCTACGTCGCTGGCCTGCGAGCAGACAGGGTCAGATTTCTTCGTACAGCGGCAGCGTCAGGAACTCCTCAAACGCCTCCGAAGTCGACATCTTCTCGAAGATCTGTGCCGCGCGATCGTAGGCTGGGGTGGAGCCATCCGGAGCGGTGGCTTTCACCTTCGCCAATTCCTCGGGAATCATCGCACGCACCATGTCCGCCGTCACCTTGCTGCCGTCTTCCAGCACGCCCTTCGACGAACGGATCCACTGCCATACTTGCGAGCGCGAGATTTCCGCGGTCGCAGCATCTTCCATCAGGTTATGGATCGGCACGCAGCCGTTACCATTCAGCCAGCTACCCAGGTAGTGGATGCCGACGTTGATGTTGTAGCGCAGGCCAGCCTCCGTGATCGGCGCTTCCGGCTTGAAGTCCAGCAGTTCGGCGGAGGTGACTTCCACGTCCGGGCGCTGTTTGGAAATCTGGTTCGGCGCATCGCCCAGCACTTTCTTGAACTCGCCCATGGCCAGTTCCACCAGGCCCGGGTGAGCCACCCAGCCGCCGTCGTAGCCGTCGGTCGCATCGCGCGCCTTGTCGTTGCGCACACCGCCCATCGCCACTTCGTTCTTTTCCGGATCGTTCTTGATCGGGATCAGCGCAGCCATGCCGCCGATTGCTGGTGCATTGCGCTTGTGGCAGGTCTTCAACAGCAGCAGTGCGTAAGCGCGCATGAACGGCGCAGTCATGGTGACTTTGGCGCGGTCGGCCAGGCAGAAGTCCTTGTCCAGCTTGAATTTCTTGATGCAGCTGAAGATGTAGTCCCAACGGCCGGCGTTCAGGCCGGAGCTGTGTTCACGCAGCTCGTACAGGATTTCGTCCATCTCGAAGGCCGCCAGGATGGTTTCGATCAACACGGTCGCTTTGATGGTGCCTTGTGGCAGGCCCAGTTCATTCTGGGTCATCACGAAGATGTCGTTCCACAGGCGGGCTTCCAGGTGCGATTCCATCTTCGGCAGGTAGAAGTATGGGCCGGCGCCGCGCGCCAGCTGCTCTTTCGCGTTATGGACCATGAACAGGGCGAAGTCGAAGATGCCGCCCGAAACACGCTTGCCGTCGACGGTCACATGTTTTTCGTCGAGGTGCCATCCACGTGGACGCACCACCAGGGTGGCGGTCTTTTCATTCAGCTTGTAGGATTTGCCGTTCTGTTCCAGCGTGATGGTCTTGCGCACCGCGTCCTGCATATTGACCTGGCCGGAGATCTGGTTATCCCAGTTCGGCGAGTTCGAATCTTCGAAGTCGGTCATGTAGGAGTCAGCGCCGGAGTTGAGCGCATTGATGACCATCTTGCGGTCGACCGGGCCGGTGATTTCCACGCGGCGGCATTCCAGGGCCTTAGGAATCGGAGCGATCTTCCAGTCGCCATTGCGGATATGGGCGGTTTCGGCCAGGAAGTCGGGGCGCTCGCCGGCATCGAGGCGCTTGGCGCGCTCAATGCGCTTGGCCAGCAATTCCTGGCGGCGCGGCTCGAATTCGCGGCTCAGCTTGGCCACCAGGACCAGTGCCTCCGGGGTCAGCACGCGTTCGAAACCTGGCTTGATTTCACCTGTGATTTGCATACCTGCTGGCAGAGTGATGCTCATAGTCTTTCTCCGTGATTGATGATTAGTGTTGTGATTCGATGTTTTCCAGTATATTGACTAAAAACATAGAGAAACAAGACTAAAACGCACTTCATCTGTGCTTTTTAGTCATAAATGAGGTCTTATGGGTCAGTTCAGGCAAATCTCCACCTTTGTAGAAGTGGTTAATCGTGGCAGCCTGTCGGCCGCGGCTCGCGCGGAAGGCATAGCGCCCGCCGTTATCGGGCGCCGCCTGGACGCGCTGGAGCAGCGGCTTGGCGTCAAACTGCTCCAGCGTACCACGCGCAAGCTGGCGCTGACGGACGAAGGCGCTGCCTTCCTTGAGGATTGCCAACGCATCCTGGTCGAACTCGAAAGCGCCGAAGCGGCCGTCGCGGAACGTAGCGCGCGCGCCACGGGACACCTGATGATTTCCGCGCCGGCAGGGTTTGGGCGTCTGCACGTCGCCCCCCTGGTCCCCTCCTTTTTAGCGGAACACCGTGACGTGGCGGTGACGTTGAACCTGAATGACCGGGTGGTGGACCTGATTGGCGAAGGCGTGGACGTGGCGATACGCATCGCCTCGATGTCGGACTCGAACCTGGTGAGCGTGAAGCTGGCTGATAACCACCGCGTGGTAGTCGGCACCCCGGCCTATCTGAAACGGCACGGCGTGCCCAAAACGCTGGAGGATCTCGCTAAGCACAACTGCATGACCATCAGCAGCGAAGGCAGCCAGCGCGGCTGGACCTTCCGTCAAGGCGATAAAAACGTGACGCTGAAAATTGCGGGAAATATGAGTTGCAACGACGGCGCCGTGCTGCACGACTGGGTATTGGCCGGCAAAGGCCTGGCCTGGCGCTCGATGTGGGAAGTTGGCGCCGATATCGAAGCAGGCCGACTAAAACCCGTGCTCAACGAATTTTCGGCGCCTGGCAACGACATTTACGCCGTATTCGCACAACGGCGCCACCTGCCGTTCCGCATCCGCGCTTTCGTCGACTTCCTGCGCCATACATACGCCCAGCCGGGCTATTGGCGCAAAGGCTGAGACCGTGTCACACCATGGGGTCACACCCCAAACGTGCCCCGAACGTGACACGGGCCCAAGTGTAGTGACGAAAAAAAATCCTCCGAATTGGAGGATTTTTTATCGTTTTGATCCGTCTCGATTACAGAGGCTGGATGTTCGACGCCTGCTTGCCTTTTGGGCCGGAGGTCACGTCGAAGGACACGCGTTGGTTTTCCTGCAGCGACTTGAAGCCGTTGCTTTGGATAGCCGAGAAGTGAGCAAACAGATCTTCGCCGCCTTCATCAGGGGTAATGAAGCCAAAACCCTTTGCGTCGTTGAACCATTTTACGATACCAGTTGCCATTACAATTCCTATTACAGTTAAATGAGCTTTACGCCCGTGATACCGTTTGAACCCAGTCACCTGAATCTAAACGATCCGCCATTATACCGAAATACCTGCTAAAAGCACGCAGTGCGCAAAATTAATTCACATCGTGCCAACAGGTCCCGAACATGTATGACTAACTATAGACAAGATTTATCAATCTTGTTTGATAAATATCAATCGTGCGCAGCAATTTGCCCTGCGCCAAAATCCTTGTCGGCCCATTGCAACAATGCATGAGTGGCGGCTTCGATGCCGAGCCATGGCGCACCGGATTCCATCACGCCGCGCACCATCTGTTCAATACGGCGCGCTTCATCGCCTAGCGCAGCCAAGCCAAACGATCCGGCAGAGCCGGCCACACTGTGCAGTGCGTGGTGCAATTGCTCGATATGGGCTGGAACCAGGCTGCCCTGGCAAAGCACCAGGGCATTACGGATGGCCGCCATGCGCTCGGGAACGCTGGCAGCGTACTTGTCGCGCAGGGCTTGCAGCCGGTCGTGGAATTCGGGATCGGCCGGCGTCGCCATGGCTCTTATTTGGTACCGAAAATGCGGTCACCCGCGTCGCCCAGGCCTGGAATGATATAGGCGTGTTCGTTGAGGTGGGAATCCAGCGACGCGCAGAAGATCTTCACGTTCGGGTGGGATTTCTGGAACACTTCGATACCTTCCGGTGCCGCCACCAGGGCCAGGAAGATGATCTGGTCGTCGGGAACGCCGCGCTTTTTCAGCACATCCACCGCGTGCACAGCCGAATTACCGGTCGCCACCATCGGGTCGCACAAGATGAAAGTACGGTCGACCAGGTCCGGCAGTCGCACCAGGTATTCCACCGGCTGGTGGGTTTCCGGGTCGCGGAACACGCCGATGTGGCCGACGCGTGCCGATGGCACCAGGTTCAGCAGGCCGTCGCTCATGCCTACGCCGGCGCGCAGGATCGGTACCACGGCCAGTTTGCGGCCGGCGATCACCGGGGCCTGGATGGTTTCCAGCGGGGTTTCGATTTCGCGCGTGGTCAGCGGCAGGTCACGGGTGATCTCGTAACCCATCAGCAGCGTGATTTCTTTCAGCAGCTCGCGGAAGGTGCGCGTCGACGTTGCCTTGTCGCGCATATGGCTCAGCTTGTGCTGGATCAGCGGGTGGTCGGTAATGAACAGGTTGGGAAAGCGCGGATCTTGTTTCATGTTATTCAGGAATAAATTCGTTCAATTGCGCGCATTATCCCAGCCTCAGGCGTTTTCCACCAGCGCCCGCTGTAGAATGGCTTCACAGTTAGTTCCTGCTGGCAACCGCCCGTAAGCGCCCCCCGGCTCACGCGCCAAGCGGCTGGCGACGAAAGCGGAGCTGATAAATGCCGGCGCGTGGCGCAGCAGCAATCCCGCCTGGATCGCCAGCACGATGCGTTCAGCCAGCTGTCGTGCACCGAACTCGTCTTCGCGGGCTTTGGGCAGGTCCGCCAGCAGTTGGCTGGTGAACCGCACATAATCGGGATTGGCGTGGCTGCCCTCGCCCAATTCCGCCGCCAGCACTTCCTGCACCTGGCTGGATTTCGACAGTGCCCGCAGCAGGTCCAGGCACATCACGTTGCCCGAACCCTCCCAGATCGAGTTCACCGGGAGCTCGCGGTACAGCCGGGCCAGCGAACTCTCCTCAACATAACCGCTGCCGCCGAGCACCTCCATCGCCTCGGCGCCAAAACCGGGGCCGCGCTTGCAGATCCAGTATTTGCCGGCGGGTGTCAGCAGCCGCGCGAGCAGCGCTTCGGCGGGATTATCCAGATGGTCGAAGCAGCGCGCCAGCCGCATCGCGAAGACCGTGGCGGCTTCCGACTCCAGCGCCAGGTCGGCCAGCACATTTTGCATCAGGGGCTGCTCGGCGAGCGGCTTGCCAAAAGCGCTGCGGCGGCGAGCGTGGTGCAGGACCTGGGTCAATGCGGCGCGCATGATGCCGGCAGTACCCAGCACACAATCCAGCCGCGTATGATTGCCCATTTCGAGGATCGTCGGCACGCCGCGGCCCAGCGGGCCAAGCAGCCAGCCATAGGCGCCGGTAAATTCGACTTCGGACGAGGCATTCGATTTATTTCCCAGCTTTTCCTTCAGCCGCTGCACGCGCACCTGGTTGCGCGCACCGTCCGGCAGGAAACGCGGCACGAGGAAGCAGCTCAATCCCGCATCGCCCACCTGGGCCAGCACCAGGTGGGCGTCGCATTGCGGCGCGGAGAAGAACCATTTGTGGCCAGTCAGGCGATACACCGGTTCGCTGTCCGCGCCGAACAGCGTGCGTATTTCGTCAGCCGGTACCGGTTCGGCTTGCGTGGTGTTGGCGCGCAGGTCGGAACCGCCCTGCTTTTCCGTCATGCCCATGCCGATCAGCGCTCCGCGTTTCTCGTCAATCGGCAGCGGGCTCGGATCGTACACGCGCGACAGGATTTTCGGCAGCCAGCGCGCGGAAAGGCCGGGGCTATGGCGCAAGGCCGGCACACTGGCATACGTCATGGTGATCGGGCATTGCGCGCCGTTTTCGCCTTGCCCGAACAGGATGTAGCGGGCCGCGCGCGCCACTTGCGCGCCGTGGTGAGGATGCTTGCCCTCCCACGGCGAGGCATGGGCGCCGGCAGCGATCATCAGCTCCATCAGTTTGTGCCAGGCGGGGTGGAATTCGACCTCGTCGATCCTGTGGCCGGCGCGGTCGAAGTTCTTCAGGACCGGCGGATGTTCATTGGCTTGCCGGGCCAGCTCCTGCATTTCGGCGGTGCCCAGTTCCGCCCCCAGTTCCATCAGCGAGGCAGTGGCGAAAGCGGCGCCCTCACGCTCCAGCGCTTCGCGCAAGGCGGTGTCGCAGGTGAACAGGTTGACGTTCACAAACGGGCTCACCTGGTTGAAAACCTCGTGCGTGTCGAAACGATTCATTTCGCCCTCCCGGCGTTCTCTGTAACGCGAGGCTAGCGCAAACTTTCAGCACTAGCAAGGTTCACATAAAAACGAAACATTGCTTAGTAAAGCACCAAACTTCTCCTGCTTTCATATAAAACTGATCTCAGGCAATAAATTTCCTAAAAACATGGACCAATGTTGCTCTTTTTCATGTGAAACATGAGGTTTAAGTGATACATTTCTTTCTGGTTACGACCTGAAGAGAAAGAATCGAGCGCAACAATGCTTTCCAGCTCCCCAACAGTGCCTTTAACAACATCACACCATGAGGCAAACCTCCTGCTAGAGGAAGCGGGCGATGTGGTGTTCAGGCTGAATCTGATGGGTCATATCCTCTTCTCCAGCCAGCGAGCCGCGAATTTGCTGCGTAATGGCCAGGAACTCGAAGGCCACCCCCTCCTCGCTTTTACCTGTGAACTGGACCATGCAGCACTGAAGTCCGCGCTCTCCGAATCGATCCAGTCCCGCGGTGCACACCGCGCCGAAGTCCGCCTCAAAACCCCCGAGCAGGAAATCTGGTTCGAACTGCGCCTCAGCAGTTACGCCACCGCCAACAAGGCCTATGAATTGCTGGTGGTCGGCCGCGACATGACGGCCCAGCACGCGACCGAAGACCGCCTGCGCCACATGGCCACCCACGATGGCCTGACCGAGTTGCCGAACCGCCTGCTGTTGTCGGACCGCCTGCGCATGACCATCGCCCAGGCCCGCCGCTCCGGCCAGGGTTTTGCGGTGGCTACCGTTGGGCTCGACAGCTTCAAGAAAGTGAACGATGGCCTGGGCCAACCGGTTGGCGATGCGGTACTGAAAATGGCCGCGGCGCGCCTGCGCAAAACGCTGCGCGACAGCGATACCCTGGCCCGCGTTGGCGGCGACGAATTCGTCGCCGTGCTGCCCGGCACTTACAACGAGGCGCAAATCAAGCTGGTCACCGGCCGCCTGCTCGCCACGCTGCAGTCGCCGTTTGAAGTCGGGCAGCACACGATCTACGTAAGCGCCTCGCTTGGCGTGTCGGTCTACCCCGAGCATGCGGAAGACGAGGTGCGCCTGGTCGCCCTGGCTGATGCGGCCATGTCGCGCGCCAAAGAAACCGGGAAAGCCCGCGCCATCGTTTACAGCCAGCGCCAGAGCGGCCCGCCGGAGCATGATATTTCGCTGGAAGCGGCAATGTTCCAGGCTGTGCGCGAAGGCGAATTCCTGTTGTATTACCAGCCTATCGTCAACTCTGCCACCCGCGAAATCGAGGGTTTCGAAACGCTGATGCGCTGGAAGCACCCTACCCTTGGCATGGTGCCGCCGGCGCGCTTCATCCCCATCGCGGAAACCAATGGCCTGATCAACCTGCTCGGCGCCTGGGCGCTGAAATCGGCCTGTGTCCAGCTGAAGCAGTTCCAGGAAGTGGCGCAACGGCCGCTGTATATTTCGGTGAATATCAGCCCCCGTCAATTCCGCAACGACAAGTTCCTCGATGTACTCGACGATGCGCTGGCCTTCTCCGGCCTGCCTGGTGAACAACTGGTGCTGGAGATTACCGAAGGCACGCTGATGATCGATCCGGCGCACGCCGAGACGATCCTTGCCAGGATGGCTGAACGCCGCGCCCGCATCGCGATCGACGACTTCGGTACCGGCTACTCCTCGCTGTCCTACCTGAAACGCTTCCCTATTTCCGTACTGAAGATCGACCGCACCTTCATCCGCGACCTGCCCGGCTCGGAGAAGGATGGCGCCATCTGCAACGCGGTGCTGGACCTGGCCAAGCACCTGGACTTGTCGGTCGTTGCGGAAGGCGTCGAGACGGAAGAGCAAATGAATTACGTTACGCAGCGCGGCTGCCAGTATGTCCAGGGCTTCCTGACCGGCCGTCCAATGGCTGCGCACACGGCCCTGGCCGCCTTGAAGGAACGTACCTACGCATCCTTGATGACGGAAGAACCGCGGCAGGTGGGGCAATGAGCGCGCTGAGCGAACAGACCCTGTCTACGCTGTGGGAACGTACGCGCCAGCAAGGCGACATGCCTGGCTTCGCAAAAGCAATCACGGCCATCCTCGGCGCCATGCGCGGCGAAGACGATAAAGAGTTCGACATGGCGCGCACCGTACTATCGGATCCCGTCCTGACGCAGAAAGTCTTGCGCCTGGCGAATAGCGGCATGTATTCCGCTTTCGGCCAGCAAATCAACACGGTCAGCAAGGCCATGCTGGTGCTGGGCACGGAGGCCATTGGCCACCTGGCACTCGGCCTGAAGCTCATCGAAGAATTGTCCGTGGTATCGCCCGATTCGGGCCTGGCCCATATTGAAATGGAAAAGGCCGTACTGGCCGGCATCGTCGCCCGCGAAGTGTCGGCCACCGCTGAAAACCGTCACGGCGAAGAAGCTGTGGTTTGCTCCATGCTGCAAACGCTGGGCCGCATGCTGGTTACCTTCTACATGCCGGAGCGCTGGACCGAGCTGCAGCAGGCCGCCGGCGCCGGCAAGGAAGACAGCGCCGCGCCGGAGATGCTGGGCTTGAGCCTGCAGGATATCGGCCGCGCCGCCGCCTTGCATTGGGGTCTGCCGGAGAACCTGCTGTCCGGCATGCGTACCCTGGTACCGCCTGCCGGCGATATGCCGCTCGAACCGCTTAGCGCGGAAGACTGGGTGGCAGGCGTTTCGACCATGGCCTGCATCTGCGCCGGCGCACTTTGGAATGACAATGAAGAAGGCGCAGCGGAAGTCAAGCGCATCACTGCCCGCTTTTCGTCCATGATCGGCGTCAGCACCGACAAGCTGGCGCTGGCCATCGAGCAGGCCAAAGCCGTTGCCGCGGCCGACCTGTCGATTGCGCCCCTGTCCAAGCCGGCCGAACGCCGCGCCAAGGCGCTGGCACAAACCCGCCAGCGTGCCGCCGGCAACAATATCCTGCTTAGCGGCTTGGCCGATATGCGCGATTCGCTCGACACCGCGAGTGTCGGCCAGATGGCTTCGATCGCGCTGGAAACCGTGTTCAAAGGCTTGCAATTCAGCCGCTCGGTGGCATTCGTGCGCAACCGCCGCGAGAACAAATACGTGGCGCGCATGTGCCTGGGCGAAGGCGTGCGCGAGCATCTGGAAGCCATGCATTTTGCCGACGCTTACGAGCCGAACGTGTTCCACGCGGCCCTGAGCAGCGATCGCGTGATCTTCATCGAGAATGCGGCCGACCCCAAATTTGCGGCCAAGCTGCCGGCCTGGTGGCGCGACACGCTGAACGACGCGCGTAGCTTTGTCATCCTGCCGCTGTGCTCCAACGGCCAGCCGACCGGCTTCCTGTACGGCGATTGGGACCATTCCTTCCCGGCCATCCACCTCAGCCCGACCGAGTTTTCGCTGCTGAACGACATTCGCTCAACGGTGGTGAAGGCTGTCGAACGCCGCCACCAGGTCGGCACCGTCAACCGTGCCGCCTGACCCTTACCGCTGCCAGCGGTAACTCAGCGCAGCAGCCACGGCGCCTGCCGCCACCAGTCCCGACGCAATGTAAAAGATGAATTGCGGCCCCGCATGTTGCCATACCGGGGTCAGCGCCAGGCTGCCGATACTACCGCCGAGACCATAAGAAATGCTGATGTACAAGGCCTGCCCGCGCGCCTGCAGCGGGCCGTTGAACCAGCGCTGCATGGTCTGTACCGAAGCCGAATGATGCAGTGCGAAGGTCGCTGCATGCATTACCTGCGCCGCCACCAGCAAGGCCAGCGACTGCGCACCGGCGCCGATCAACGCGAAACGCACGACACCGAATGCGAAGCAGGCATACATCAACCGCTTGGCGCCCCAGCGCCGGAACAAGGGGGCCTGGTAATAGAAGCACAGCACCTCCGCCACCACGCCCAGCGACCACATAAGTCCCGTCACGGTCTTGCTGTAACCCTGTCTTTCCAGGTACAGCGAGTAGAACGTGTACAGCGCTGCGTGGGCCGACACCATCAGCGCGGTCGACGCAAAGAAGGCCAGCACTTCCTTCTTGCGCAGCACCGCCAGCAAGGCCGGCGGCTTGCCGGCATGGGCCAGGCGCGGCACGTCCTTCAGGCGGAAGGCGGCGCCAAGCACGCATACCAGCAAGGCGCCGCAGAACCAGACCAGGGCGCCGGTCCCCTGCCAGTCCATCAGGAACGAGGCCAGCATCACCGTAACGATGAAGCCGATCGAGCCCCACAGGCGAATGCGCCCGTAGTAGGTCAAGTCGCCGCGCATTTCCGACAGCATGAGCGCTTCGCACATCGGACCTTGCGCACTGGTGAACAGGTTGAGCAGCGCCATCGCGGCAAAGAAGTGCGCGAAGGTTGAACCGAAAATGAAACCGGAAAACGCAATCATCGCCGCCACGCCGGTCAGGCGCAGCACGAAGACGCGCCGTTCGGAATGGTCAGCGACATAGCCCCAGAGATTGGGGCCGAAGATCCGCAACACCTGGATCATCGACATCAGGACGCCGATCTGCGCTACCGACATCCCCCGGCCCTGGAAATACAGGCTGGCGTAAGTCGAAAAGGTACCGGCGTAAGCGTAATAACAGAAGAGGAAAAGCGCGAATCCGAAAGCCTGGGCTGGAATCACGCTTTACTGATATCCGGCGTGGACACTTTGACGTCGCCGCATTGTGCGCGGTGCATCAGCGCGTGATCCATCAGCACCAGGGCCAGCATCGCTTCCGCAATCGGGGTCGCGCGGATGCCGACGCAAGGATCGTGACGGCCGAAAGTCTCGACCATTACCGGATTGCCTTCCTTGTCGATCGAGCGGCGCGGCGTACGGATCGAGGAAGTCGGCTTGATGGCGATCGATACCGTAATGTCCTGGCCGGTCGAAATACCGCCCAGGACGCCGCCGGAGTTGTTGCCGACAAAGCCTTCCAGCGTCAGCTCATCGCCGTGTTCCGAGCCGCGCTGCGCCACGCTGTCGAAGCCGGCGCCGATCTCGACGCCCTTCACCGCATTAATGCCCATCATCGCATAGGCGATATCCGCATCCAGCTTGTCGTAGATTGGCTGGCCCAGGCCGACCGGCACATTGCGCGCCACCACGTCGATGCGGGCGCCGATGGAATCGCCATCCTTGCGCAGGCTGTCCATATAGTCTTCCATGCGTTCGACCAGGGCCGCGTCGGAGGTGGCGGCGAAGAACGGATTGGAAGGCACATGCTCAAAACTCTCGAACGGCACTTCGATCTCGCCCAATTGGCTCATGCAGCCGGCGAACTCGGTACCGTACTTCTCCTTCAGCCATTTCTTGGCGATGGCCGCGGCGCCCACCACCGGCGCGGTCAGGCGCGCCGAAGAACGGCCGCCGCCGCGCGGATCGCGCACGCCGTACTTGTGCCAGTAGGTATAGTCGGCGTGGCCTGGGCGGAAGCTCTCCGCGATATTGCCGTAGTCCTTGCTGCGCTGGTCTTCGTTCTTGATCAGCAGCGCAATCGGGGTGCCGGTGGTCACGCCCTGGTACACGCCCGACAGGATCTGCACCGTGTCCGGCTCCTGGCGCTGCGTCACGTGGCGTGAAGTGCCAGGCTTGCGGCGATCCAGTTCGGGCTGGATGTCGGCCTCGCTCAGTGCCAGCCCCGGCGGGCAGCCGTCAATGACGCAACCAATTGCAGGACCATGGGATTCGCCAAACGTGGTGACGGTGAACAGCTTGCCAAAGGAATTGCCGGACATGATGGAGACGATGAGTAGTAACAGGGGTAACTGTCCATTCTAACCCGATATGGCAAAACTCGCAGGAAGTAGCTGTTTAAGCTACAACTTTTACGAAACTAGCACCCCACTATTCGTTAACTTCCATGAAAGTGTTTTAATGGTCGTTCTCATGAACAATTCGCTATATACTAAGTTGTAAGAACACCGAGACCCCTTGGAGAAGCGACAAATGCCCCCTTCGATCACGGCGCCGGATGGCGGCCACGACGATCAGGACGATCTGGTTTTCTTAGAAGAGCATTCGGCTCAGCCAGCTCTCCCCGCACTGCGCAATGTCTGGCGCGTGATGATTATCGATGACGACGAAGACGTCCATTCGACGACCACGTTCGCCCTTGGCAACCTGGACATGCAGCACCGCCCCCTGGAATTCGTGCATGCCTATTCCGCCGCACAAGCGCGCGAAATGCTCAAGCACGAACAGGAAATCGCCGTGATCCTGCTCGACGTAGTCATGGAGCAGGATGACGCCGGTTTGCACCTGGTGCGTTATATCCGCGAAACACTGAAGCTTGCCGACGTGCGCATCATCCTGCGCACCGGCCAGCCGGGCTACGCGCCCGAGATCGATGCAATTCGCGATTTCGACATCAACGATTACAAGACCAAATCGGAGTTGACGCGCATCAAGCTGTTCACCACCGTGACTGCGGCAATCCGTTCCTACGAACAAATCCGCAACATCAACGAAAGCCGCCGCGGCCTGGCGCGTATCGTGCACTCCAGCACCGAGCTGATGGCACTGCACGGCGTGCAGAATTTCGCCTCCGGCGTGCTGGCGCAGATTGCCGAACTGCTGGGCCAGGAAGCCCACGGCGTACTGTGCGTGCAGGAATGTCCCGATGCCGGCTGCCACGAGCTGGTCGTGATGGCAGCCAGCGGCAGCCACCATAACCTGTCCAATTCCCAGCTCACTGCGAAAGAAGACCCGCGCGTCCACAAGGCAATGGAAGAATGCCTTGGCGCGCGCCGCAACGTCTATTGCGGCGACAGCATAGCGCTGTACTTTGCCGGCAAGGCCAGCCGCACCTTCGTCGCCTTCATGGACGTTTCGCGCAGTCCGAGCCCGCTCGAAGAAAGCCTGCTGGAAGTTTTCTGCAGCAACGTGGCAGTTGGCCTCGACAACGTGGAACTGGTGTCGCACCTGCATACCGCAGCCTTCTACGATAACCTGTCCAAGCTGCCGAACCGCACGCGCCTGATCGAAATCCTCGATGCCACACTGGCCGGCCCGGCCAAGCAGGACGCCACGCTTTGCCTGGTCGACCTCGACCACTTTGCCGAGACCAACGACGCACTGGGCCACGAATTCGGCGACCTGCTGCTGTCCGCGGTTGCGGCGCGCCTGCAGAATAGCCTCGGCAAGCAATTGACCGTGGCCCGCATCGGCGGCGATATCTTCTGTGTGCTGGGCGACGCAGGCCAGGTCAATCCGGCCACCATCATCAGCCTGTTCTCAACGCCGTTCAGTATCGATGGCCAAGATGTGCAGCTTTCCGCCACCCTCGGCCTGGTGCGCTTGCTGGAACATGACGGCAGCGGCGCCGATGCGCTGAAGGATGCCGACATCGCGCTGAAACGCGCCAAGACGCAGCAGCGCGCCGGCCACTTCTACTTCTCGCGCAGCATGGGCGTGGAAATCCGCGAACGTGTACGCATGATGCACGCCCTGCGTACCGGTTTCAGCCAGAACCAACTCTTTGTTGTCTACCAGCCGCAAGTCGACCTCGATTCACGCCGTCCGATGGGCGCGGAAGCCCTGCTGCGCTGGCAGACGCCGGACGGCAAATTTGTCTCCCCCGACCGCTTCATTCCCATCGCCGAATATTCGGGCCTGATTATCGACCTGGGCGAATGGGTGATGCGCACGTCGATGCAGGAACTGGTGGCGCTACGCGCGGCGGGGCATACCGAGTTCACCATGTCGATCAACGTGTCGCAGGTGCAGTTCCGCCACCCGCACTTCCTCGAAATGCTGCGCAATGCGCTGCACGACACGGGCGCGCCGCCGGAGTATGTGGAGCTTGAGATTACCGAATCGATGGCGATGGAAGAGCCGGATATGCTGATCAGGATGCTGGCGCAGATCAAGCAGACCGGCGTGACCATTGCAATCGACGATTTCGGCACCGGCTTCTCTTCCCTGTCCTACCTGCAGCGCCTGCAGGTCGACCGCCTGAAGATCGACCGCGCTTTCGTCACCGAAATCACGAATTCCGCGCGCGGCAGCAGCATTGCCGAAATGGTGGTGCAACTGGGCCGCAACCTTGGCCTGGCGGTGATCGCGGAAGGCGTGGAAGACGAGCGCCAGGCGCAAATCCTGCATACCCTGGGCTGCCCGCTGGGCCAGGGCTTCCTGTTCGCGCGGCCAATGACCGGCGAAGCCCTGGTCGGCTGGCTAAGCGACGACGCCTTGGCCGGCGTCGCATAAATAAAAAAATGGGGACGCACCCCATTTTTTGAACCGCGAAAAATGGGGTACCTCCCCATTTTTTATTTCACCCCTCGGACTTCTCTTCTTCCTCGGCTGGCCAGTCGCGGATGTAAGCCTTCAGCATGCGGTTCTCGAAGCTTTGCGCTTCCAGCACGGCGCGCGCCACGTCATAGAACGAGATCACGCCCAGCAGGGTCTTGGCGTTCATCACAGGCAGGTAGCGCGCGTGCTTTTCCAGCATGATGCGGCGTACCTCATTGACTTCGGTGTCCGGGGTGACGGTGATCGGGTGGTCATCCATGTGCTTGCGCACGGTGCCGCCGCCGACCGAGCCCTGGTTCGCGTGCAGCGCCTTCAGCACTTCGCGGAACGTCAGCATGCCGACCAGGTCGCCGTATTCCATCACCACCAGGGAGCCGATGTCTCTTTCGGCCATGGTATTCGCCGCTTCGACCAACGGCTGGTCCGGAGTGATCGTGTAGAGGATGTTCCCTTTGACTTGGAGGATTTCAGATACTTTCATTTTGGGCCGTCCTGTCCGGTGGTGATTATGGTTTTATTGTAAGCCTTACCATCGAATTTAGCGTATGCCAAGTGAAAAATCCAGAGGTGGATTAATCAAAACGCAACAGTATTCACAAGCTAAATAACACGATAGCATGGCAACCATGACAACGCCAAATTATCCAGGGTTCGATACCCTCGCCCTGCACGCGGGCGCTACGCCAGATCCGGTCACCGGCAGCCGCGCTACCCCAATCCATTTCACATCCTCCTTCGCTTTCCGCGATTCGGACCATGCGGCAGCCTTGTTCAATATGGAACGGGCCGGCCACGTGTATTCACGCATCTCCAATCCCACCAATGCGGTGCTGGAGGAGCGCATGGCGGCGCTGGAAGGCGGGGTGGCGGGGATTGCCACCGCCAGCGGCCAGGCGGCCATGCACCTGGGACTGGCCACCATTGCCGGCGCCGGTTCGCACATCGTCGCGTCGCGGGCGCTGTACGGCGGCTCGCACAACCTGCTCGGCTATACCCTGAAGCGTTTCGGCATCGAGACCACCTTTGTCGATCCGCGCGACCTGGACGCCTGGCGTGCCGCGATCCGGCCCAACACCAAGGTGCTGTTCGGTGAAACGCTGGGCAATCCGGGCCTGGACGTGCTGGATATCGCCAGCGTAGCAGCGCTTGCGCACGAAGCCCACTTGCCGCTGATGGTCGATTCGACCTTCACTACGCCCTACCTGCTGCGGCCTTTCGAGCACGGCGCCGACCTGGTGTTCCACTCGGCCACCAAATTCCTGTGCGGGCACGGCACCGCCATCGGCGGCGTATTGCTTGATGGCGGCACCTTCGACTGGCAGGCCGCTTATGAGGCGACCGGACGTTTTGCCGAGCTTTGCGAGCCATATGACGGCTTCCACGGCATGGTGTTCGCCGAAGAATCAACCGTGGCAGCGTTTGCGCTGCGCGCGCGGCGCGAGGGCTTGCGCGATTTCGGCGCGGCCATGAGCCCGCACAATGCTTTTGCCATCCTGCAGGGCGTCGAAACGCTGGCGGTGCGCATGGACCGGCACGTCGCCAACACGCGCCGCGTGGCAGAGTTCCTGCTCGCCAATCCGGCAGTCGAGTCGGTGATCTATCCTGAACTGGAGAGCCACCCGGACCGCGCTCTGGCCACCCGCCTTTTGCCCAAGGGAGCAGGCGCGGTGCTGTCGTTCACGTTGAAGGGCGATCGTGCGGCCGGCAAACGCTTTGTCGACAACCTGAAAGTGTTCTCGCACCTGGCCAATGTCGGCGATGCGCGCTCGCTGGTCATCCACCCTGCTTCCACCACCCATTTCCGCGTGCCGGCCGAGCAGCTGGCGGCGTCGGGAATTGCGGAAGGCACCATGCGCCTTTCGGTCGGGCTGGAGGACGCCGATGACCTGCTGGAAGACCTGGCAAGCGGGCTCAAAGCCTCGCAGAAAGGGGCTTGAGCATGAAATTCGGCGATACGTATTGCTACACGGGCGGCAAGGCGTTCGACCCGGAGCTGCCGACGGTGGCCATGATCCACGGGGCGCAAAACGACCATTCAATCTGGTCGCTGCAATCGCGCTACCTGGCGCACCACGGCTTTGGCGTATTGGCCGTGGATCTTCCCGGCCACGGCCGCAGCGGCGGCGCCGCGCTGCGCAGCGTGGAGGAAATGGCCGACTGCTTATTGTCCTTGCTGGACGCAGCCGGCGTGCAGCAAGCCGCGCTGGTTGGGCACAGCATGGGCGCCCTGGTCGCGCTGCAGGCCGCCCATCGCGCCCCAGACCGCATTACGCGCCTGGCGCTGCTTGGCGCAACCTATCCAATGAAGGTGTCCGACGCTTTGCTCAACGCCGCGCGCGAGGCCGAGGGCGAGGCGATCGACATGGTCAATATCTGGTCGCACAGCTCCTACGCGCAGAAGCCGTCCTGCCCGGGGCCGGGTTTCTATGTCAGCGGAATGTCGAAACGGCTGATGGAGCGCATCTCCGCGCAAGGGGAAGACTTGCTGTTCCACACCGATTTCACGGCCTGCAACAGCTATGCAAATGGCGACGCGGCCGCTGCGAGCGTGCGCTGCCCGGTGCAGTTCATCTTCGGCAGCAAGGATATGATGACGCCGCCGCGCAGCACCAAGGCGCTGCTGGCGGCACTGCCAGGCGCAAAAACCGTGACGGTTGATGCCGGCCACCAGATGATGGCCGAGCAGCCGGACGCGGTGCTGGAC
Organism: Duganella sp. Root198D2; assembly: GCF_001428585.1. Classification (NCBI taxonomy): domain Bacteria; kingdom Pseudomonadati; phylum Pseudomonadota; class Betaproteobacteria; order Burkholderiales; family Oxalobacteraceae; genus Duganella; species Duganella sp. Root198D2. The sequence goes on from NZ_LMIC01000005.1 coordinate 38,356, forward strand.
GCGCTACTCGCCTTCCTGCGCTGAAATTCGTTCAGGCCGCGCCGAAATGCACGGCCAGGGTGGAGCCCAGCCCCGACTCCACTGCGGTTTCGACCTGGCGCGCCAGGGTTGCCGCATTGTGGCTGGCCTGGCGGTCCATTTCGTCATCCGAATCGGCCAGCACGCCAGCATTCAGCGACATGCCACCGAATACAAACAGGCGGTACACATCCGCCACCGTGATCTTGTGTACGTTGGCCAGCAACACCCAGTTGTCGGCGCCTTCGCTGACTCGCTTGCCGAACTGCACTCGCGGCGGCGGCGCAATTTTCACTTTCGCCACCCAGCCGGGCGCCAGCATCTTCTCCAGCAAGGCGTCCATCTCATCGAAACCGAGACGGGTACGGCCCCGTATCTCGGCCGAACTGACGGCCGCGTTGTCGCCCTGCTCGCGCGCCTCGTGCAGCACCTTCAGCACCGCCATGGCATCGACGAACTCACCGCCCGGCACCGCTTCGTGCCACCAGCGCTCGTACTTCACCACCGGCAGCGCTGCCGTCAGCAAGGCACCCAGCAGCGTGATCAGCCAGGAAACGTAAATCCACAACAGGAACAATGGCAAGGCGGCCAGCGCGCCATAAATCTTCGAATAGGTCGGCGCCTGCGTAATGAAGATCGCAAACCCGCGCTTGGCCAGCTCGAACGAGACTGCGGCCAATGCGCCGCCGCAGATCGCGTCGCGCCAGTCGACCATCCGGTTCGGCACCGTGATGTAGAGGAAAGTGAAGGAAAGCGTCGTCAGCAGGACGGACAGCAGCGTATAGAAAATCGGCCCGGTGACCGATCCTACCAGCCCGCTGGTGGCATCGAACAAGTGGGTCGACAGGCTGATCGAGACGCCGATCAGCAAAGGGCCAAGGCTGATCAGCGCCCAGTACACCAGCACCCGCCGCACCAGCCGGCGCTCGCTCTTGACGCGCCAGATACGGTTGAAGGCGCGCTCGATCATGCTCATCATTGCCACCGACGTCAGCACCAGCGTCACTGCACCCACTGCCGACAGGCGCGTCGCCTTGGCTGCAAACGTGGTGAGGTAACCCATGATCGTGCTGGAAATCGCCTTCGGCATCACGCTCTTGATGAAATACGCTTCCAGTGCAGTGCGGAAGGTATTGAACATCGGGAAAGTGGTGAAAATCGCCAGCGCGATCGTCAGGACCGGCACCAGCGCAAAAACGGTGGTAAACGTCAGGCCGCCGGCCACCTGGGGCAGGCTTTCTTCGCGCAGGCGGCGGCGCGCGAACTGGATCAGGTCATGCAGTTCGCCCCACGAGAGCGCACGCAATTCCGCCACGCCTTTGGTGCAGGCGCGGGCTACGTTGGTATAGAGGGACTTAAAAACCATCAGTGAAACTTATTAGTCAGGCAACTTGAGTAAAGGGCCATATAATAGCAATGATGAACAGAACTAACCTCACAATTCTAATTTTGTATTATTCAAGGCACGGATCCGTACGCAAATTGGCGGAAATGATTGCCCAGGGTGTCGAATCCGTACCGGGCTGCGACGCCCGCCTGCGCACCGTGCCAGCCGTTTCCACCGTAACTGAAGCGACCGAACCGGAAGTGCCGCTGGATGGCGCGCCTTACGTTGAATTGCAGGACCTGGAGAACTGCGACGGCCTGGCGCTGGGCTCCCCTACCCGCTTCGGCAATATGGCAGCGGCAATGAAGTATTTTTGGGATGGAACGTCGGCGCATTGGCTGTCCGGCACCCTGTCCGGCAAGCCGGCCTGTGTTTTCACCTCGACCGGCAGCCAGCACGGCGGGCAGGAGTCGACGCTGCTGACGATGATGGTGCCTTTGCTGCACCATGGGATGATGGTCATGGGCCTGCCCTATACCCATCCCGAACTGATGACGACGACCAGCGGCGGCTCGCCATACGGCGCCACCCACTGGTCGGGGCTGGACGGCAAGAAGCCGTTCACGGAAGATGAGAAACGCCTGGCGATCGCGATGGGTCGCCGCCTGGCCGAAGCGGCCGTCAAGCTGCGGGGACGAAATGAATAGTACGAAGCATAAACTTTTCCATTGGGGCGCCATCGCCAGCCTGGCCTTGCTCATTATCTGGAGCGTAGCCTGGGAAATGTGGCTGTCGCCGCTGAAGCCGGGCGGCTCCTGGCTGGTACTGAAAGCGGTACCGCTGCTGTTCCCGCTGCTGGGCGTGATCAAACGCGACATTTATACCCTGCAGTGGACCTCGATGATGATCCTGATTTACTTCGTCGAAGGCGTGGTGCGCGCCTACGGCGACAAGGTCACGCCGTGGCTCGGCTGGGGCGAAGTTGCCATCGTAGTGGTCTACTTCCTGTGCGCCATCCTTTATGTGCAGCCGTACAAGCGGGCAGCCAGGCAGGCCGCCCGCGAATTGCTGGAAAAGGTCAATACCAGCAAGACCAAGTAACTATGGATAATTCCGCTTTCCTCGGCGCTTGCCGCGCCCTGCTTGGCGACGCGCACGTCATTGCCGGCGAGGCGGACATGGCGCCGTTCCTGCGCGATTGGCGCGGTCGTTTTACCGGCCGCGCTTTGGCTGTCCTGCGCCCAGCCGATACCGGACAAGTTGCAGCGGCCGTCAAGCTGTGCGTGGAAGCGCGTATTCCGATCGTGCCGCAAGGCGGCAATACGGGGCTGGTGCTGGGCAGCGTGCCCGATGCCAGCGGAACCGCCGTAGTGCTGTCGCTGGCGCGCATGCAGACGGTGCGCAAGGTGGATCCGGTCAACCGCACCATGACCGTCGATGCAGGCGTGATCCTGCAGCGCGCGCAGGAGGCGGCGGCCGGGCAAGGCTGCCTGTTCCCGCTCTCGCTGGCGGCTGAAGGCAGCTGCACCATTGGCGGCAACCTGTCCACCAATGCCGGTGGCACCGGCGTGCTTCGCTACGGCAATACGCGTGAGCTGTGCCTGGGGCTGGAAGTCGTCACGCCGCAAGGCGAGGTCTGGTCCGGGCTGCGTGGCCTGCGCAAGGATAACACCGGCTACGACCTGCGCGACCTTTTTATCGGGGCAGAAGGAACACTAGGCATCATTACCGGCGCGGTCCTCAAGCTTTATCCGCAGCCCAAAGCTTCCGTCACGGCGCTGGCTGCCATGGAAACGCCGGCGGCGGCACTGCGCCTCTTGTCCATCATGCAGGACCATTGCGGCGCGAGCCTGACCGGCTTCGAGCTCATGTCGGCATTTTGCCTGCGGCTGGTGGCCAGGCACTTTCCCGCGCTGCCACAGCCGCTGGCTGACGGACACGCCCAATACGCCTTGCTGGAGCTCTCCAGCAGCGAATCGGAATCCCATGCTGCGGCGCTGCTCGAACGCGCACTTGGCGCCGCCCTCGGCGAAGGCGTGGTGCAGGACGCAGTCGTTGCCAGCTCCGCCGCGCAATCGCGCGGACTGTGGGACCTGCGCGAACATATTCCCTTGGCGCAGGCTGCCGACGGCAAGAACATCAAGCACGATATTTCACTGCCGGTATCTTCGATTGCCGACTTCATCGCCAGCACCGAGCCTCAGTTGCAGGCAGCCTTCCCGGGATGCCAGCTGGTGTGTTTCGGCCACCTGGGCGATGGCAACCTGCATTTCAACGTTGCGCCGCCGGTTGGCGTAGCGAATGAAGACTTCCTGCAAAGCCAGGAGGCGGTCAACCGCGTGGTGCACGATGCGGTAGCTGCATTCGGCGGCTCGATTTCGGCCGAACATGGCATTGGCGCGCTGAAGCGCGACGAACTGGCGCGCTACAAGTCGCCGGTGGAGTTGAACCTGATGCGGGCAATCAAGGCCGCATTGGATCCTTTGGGCCTGATGAATCCAGGGAAAATAATATGAAACTCCTGCCCTTGCTGCTGTTGTCGATGGCGCTTCCTGCAGGAGCGCAAGCCCTGCACAAGTGCACCATCGATGGGAAAGTCAGCTACTCGCAGCAGCCATGCGAGAAAGGCGTGGCCAGTACGATTGCGGTGCCGGCCGCCCCAGCCCCGGATCCCGCCGCGGCGGCGAACCTGAAACGGCAGGAACGCGAGGCGGAAAAAATGGCCAGCCAGCGCCGCAAGCAGGAAGCGCGCGAGGAGCGCCAGAACCTGGCCGAGGCGCGGGCCGTGGCCAGCCATAATAAGAAATGCAAGAAGCTCCAGATGCAGCATAAATGGGCGGAGGAAGACGCGCGTGGCGCCACGCTCCAGAATACTGAACGCGCCAGGGTAAAGGCTAAACGCGCCGGCGACATGTACCAGCTGGAATGCGGCGGCTGACACGCTGGCTGGCCGTCGGTGAATGGCGCTCGCATCCGGTGCGGGCCCTGACCGCCATCGCGGCGATCGCGATCGGCGTGGCGCTGGGATTTGCCATCCACCTTGTCAATGCAGCGGCGCTGAACGAGTTCACGACCGCGGTCCACAGCTTGTCGGGGCAGGCAGATGTCCTGGTGAGCGGCACCGAAACCACGTTTGACGAAGCGGTCTACCCGGTGCTCGCGCGCCTGCCGGAAGTGGCAGTGGCCTCGCCCGTGCTCGAATTTGATGCGTCGATGCCCGGTGCGCGGCAGGCACTGAAAATCATCGGCCTGGATGTGTTCCGGGCCGGCTTTATCACGCCGGACCTGATCGGCGCGCCGGAACAAGACCTTCCTTACGACACGCTGGCTGACGATGCGATCTTCCTCTCGCCTGCCGCCATGAACTGGCTGCAATCGAGGCCTGGCGGCGAGCTTCGGCTGCAAGCGGGCAGCAAGGTGGCGGTCCTGCGCGTCGCCGGTTCGCTGCAGCGGGCGCGCGTGGGCCAGCGTTTTGCGGTCATGGATATCGCGGCGGCGCAATGGCAGTTCCAGCGCCTGGGCAAGCTGTCGCGCGTCGACCTGAAGCTGCGCGACGGTGTGGATCGGGGCGCATTCGAACGCTCCCTGGCGGCGCGCCTGGAGCGGGAGTTTCCGGGCCGTTTCCGGGTCGGCCAGCCGGACGATGCCGAGCAGGAAAGCCGCAACGCCAACCTGAGCCGGGCATACCGCGTCAACCTGAGCGTGCTCGCGCTGGTTGCGCTGTTCACTGGCGCATTCCTGGTGTTCTCGTCGCAGGCGCTGTCCGTGCTGCGGCGTCGCAGCGAGTTTGCGCTGTTACGGGTACTGGGACTCGAACGGCGCCATTTGATTCGCCAGGTACTGCTGGAAGGCGCGCTATTGGGCAGCATCGGCTCCGCGCTTGGCGTCGCCGGCGGCTATGCGCTGGCTGCGGCAGTTTTGCGCTTGTTTGGCGGCGACCTCGGTGCCGGCTACTTTGCCGGCGTCCAGCCAAGCGTGCAATGGGCGCCGGCTGCGGCGCTGGCCTACTTTACGCTCGGGCTGGGCGTAGCCTTGCTGGGCGGACTGGCACCGGCGTTTGACGCCGCCCGTGCGCGGCCCGCCGTCGCGCTCAAGGCGGGCACCGACGAAACCGCACTGCGGCCGTTGTCCCGCCCCTGGCCGGGCCTCGCCTGCCTCGCTTTGGCAGGCGCCATGACGTTTGCGCCACCGGTGCTTGAGTTGCCGATCTTCGGCTACCTTTCCATCGCCCTGCTCCTGGTTGGCGCCATCGCCTTGATGCCGCGGCTCTCGGGCATGGCGTTCACAGCACTTTCCCGCCGCAAAACGGCAAACCCCGTCCGCGCCATGGCGCTGGCGCGGCTCGCCAACGCATCGGGCCAGGCTGGCATCGCGCTGGGCGGCGTGCTGGCCAGCTTCAGCCTGATGGTGGCAATGGCCATCATGGTGGCCAGCTTCAGGACTTCCGTCGATGACTGGGTGCTGCGCATCCTGCCGGCCGACGTGTACGCACGCGCCGCATCGGCCGGCACCACAGGCGGCCTTTCGCCTGCAGAACAGGACGCCCTGCGCGCGGTTCCCGGCGTCGCACGCATCGAGTTCCTGCGCGTACGCTCGGTCTCGCTGGCGCCCGACCGCGCCAACGTGGCCATACTGGCGCGCGATGTCGACCCTGACGATCCCGGACGTGCGATGGTGCTGGTCGACGGTTCGGCGCACGCCGGGACCGTGGGCGCCTCCGCGACGCTGCCTCCGGCCTGGGTCTCGGAAGCCATGTCCGACCTGTACGGCTTGCAGCCCGGCGCCAAGCTGCGCCTGCCGCTGCAAGGCCGGCATCGCGAATTCCGCATCGCCGGCATCTGGCGCGACTACGCCCGTGCTGGCGGCGCCGTGATCGTGCGCCGCTCCGACTACATCGCGCTTACAGGCGACCGCGACGCCGGCGATGCGGCCATCTGGCTCGCCAAGAACACCGGCGCAGCGCAGGTGCAGGAAAACATCCGCAAACTTCCCTTCGGCGAGCTGGTTGAAACCAGCGTCCCCTCCGAAATTCGCAACCTGACGCTGAAAATCTTCGACCGCAGCTTTGCCGTCACCTACCTGCTGGAAGCCATCGCCATCGTGATCGGCCTGTTTGGCGTCGCCGCCACATTTTCCGCCCAGACGCTGGCAAGGGCACGCGAATTCGGCATGCTGCGCCACGTCGGCGTCACGCGCGGCCAGGTACTCGGCATCCTGGCGCTGGAGGGTGCCGCCCTGACCACGCTCGGCATCCTGGCCGGCTTCGCGCTTGGCTGGGTTATCAGCCTGGTCCTGGTCCACGTCATCAACCCGCAATCCTTCCACTGGACGATGCAAATGCACTATCCCTGGCCGCTGCTGGCCACTGTCGCCCTGGCGCTGCTGCTGTCCTCGGCCGCAACCGCACTGATCGCAGGCCGGCAGGCGCTGTCCGGCGGACCGATCCGCGCCGTCAGGGAGGACTGGTGATGCGCGCCCTGCTTTGCACCCTGCTTGCGCTGGCATTCAGCCTGCCCTTGCAAGCTGCCGAATTCACGCCGGTAACGCCCGGCGCCCGACTGCAGTTCCCGCGCGATTTCGGCGCCCACCCCGGCTTCAAGACGGAATGGTGGTACGCCACCGGCTGGCTGGACACCGGGGATGGCCGCCAGCTCGGCTACCAGGTGACCTTCTTCCGCAGCAGCACCGGCCACGGTCGCGACAACCCGAGCCAGTTCGCGCCGAAAGACATCATCGTCGCCCACGTCGCCCTGTCCGACCCGTCGCAGGGCAAGCTGCTGCACGACCAGCGCACCGCCCGCGCAGGTTTCGGCCTGGCCAGCGCCGCCACGCAAGACACCAGCGTGCAACTGGATGGCTGGCGCCTGCTGCGCGCCGAAGACGGGACTTATCATATCGACATCAATGCCGCTGAATTTGCGCTCGCACTGAAGTTGCAGCCGACGCAGCCGGTGCTGCTGCAAGGCGACGCCGGGTTCTCCCGGAAGGGCCCGAAACCTGAGCAGGCAAGTTATTACTATAGCAAGCCGCAACTGCGCACCAGCGGCACCCTGACCCGCCGCAACACCGCCCCGCAGGCGGTGCAGGGCGTGACCTGGCTCGATCACGAATGGTCAAGCCAGGTGCTCGATCCCGCCGCCGCGGGATGGGACTGGGCCGGCATCAATTTGCACGACGGCGGCGCCTTGATGGCATTCCAGATAAGGGACCGCCAAGGTGGTAAACTGTGGGCCCACGCGACATGGCGCGATGCATCCGGTAAGATCACCCACTATTCGCAGGACCAGGTCAGTTTTACGCCGCAGGTGCGATGGAAATCGCCGCGCACCCAAGCCGAGTATCCCGTCGCCACCCTGATCTCCACCGGTTCCGAAGAGTGGCAGGTCAGTCCTTTGCAGCAGGACCAGGAACTGGATTCGCGCCGCTCGACTGGCGCGGTGTATTGGGAAGGCGCGGTGACTGTCACGCGAGGCGGCAAGCCGGCAGGACGCGGCTACCTGGAATTGACGGGCTATGTCCGTCCTATGAAACTTTGAACAAGAACGTAGAATACGCAATGAGCACCACCAAAAACGGTCAGCCAGAAGCCCGAGAACTCACGAAAGGCAGCCTGGCGGCCTTCAAGGGCCTGCTGCCCTTCCTCAAGCCTTACCGCAACCGCTTCGTCATCGCAGGCATCGCGCTGGTGGTCGCCGCCGCCTCCACGCTGGCGATTCCGTATGCCTTCAAGCAGATGATCGACCTGGGCTTCGGCGCCGATGCGGGCGTGCGCAGCGCGGCCCACGTGAATCAGGTGTTCCTGGCCCTGTTTGCGGTAGCCACGGTGCTGGCGCTGGCGACCGCGGCGCGTTTTTACAGCGTGTCCTGGCTCGGCGAGCGCGTGACCGCCGATATCCGCAACGCGGTGTATTCGCACGTGGTGCAGCAAAGCCCGGAATTCTTCGAGACCACGAAAACGGGCGAAGTGCTGTCGCGCCTGACCACCGACACCACCCTGATCCAGAGCGTGGTGGGCACCAGTATTTCGATGGCCCTGCGTAATGTGCTGCTGTTCCTGGGCGGCCTGGTGATGCTGTTCATTACCAGCCCCAAGCTGTCCTCGATCATCATCGGCCTGCTGGTGCTGACCGTGCTGCCGATCGTGATCTTCGGCCGCCGCGTGCGCAAGCTGTCGCGCGATTCGCAGGACCGCGTGGCTGACGCCTCGGCCATGGCCGGCGAGATCCTGAACGCCATGCCGACAGTGCAAGCCTTCACCCACGAAGGCCTGGAAGCGAAGCGCTTCGGCAGTTCCGTCGAAGGCGCTTTCAGCACGGCGATGCGCCGCATCCAGGCGCGTGCCTTCCTGACCATGCTGGCGATCGTGCTGGTATTCGGCACCATCGTATTCGTGCTGTGGCTGGGCGCGCACGCGGTGCTGGAAGGCACCATGACCGGCGGCGACCTGGGTCAGTTCATCCTGTACGCCTCCATCGTCGCCGGCGCGATCGGCGCACTGTCTGAAGTCATGGGCGAGGCCCAGCGTGCGGCCGGCGCCACCGAACGCCTGCTCGAGCTGCTGGCCGTTCGCTCCGATATCCAGAACCCTGCGCTGCCCCAGGCCCTGCCGCCGCGCGCCGCCAATGGCGCGGCCCTCAGCCTGTCGGACGTGACGTTCAGCTACCCATCGCGTCCCGACACCCTGGCCCTGGACCATGTGACGCTCGACATCAAGCCGGGCGAAACCATTGCCGTCGTCGGCCCTTCCGGCGCCGGCAAGACCACGCTGTTCCAGATGCTGCTGCGCTTCTACGATCCGCAGTCCGGCGCAATCCGCCTGGACGGCACCGATATCCGCCTGCTGGACCTGCACACCCTGCGCGGCGCCATCGGCATCGTGCCGCAGGATACCGTGATCTTCTCGGCCGACGCGATGGAGAACATCCGTTACGGCCGCGCAGACGCGACCGACCAGGAAGTGATCCAGGCCGCGCGCCTGGCCGCTGCCCACGAATTCATCGAGCGCCTGCCGCACGGCTACAAGTCCTTCCTCGGCGAACGCGGCGTGCGCCTGTCCGGCGGACAACGCCAGCGCATCGCCATCGCACGCGCGCTGCTGAAGAATCCTCCACTGCTGCTGCTCGATGAAGCGACCAGCGCACTGGACGCCGAATCCGAACGCCTGGTGCAAGGTGCGCTGGAAGCGGCCATGGTTGGCCGTACCACCATCATCATCGCGCACCGCCTGGCCACCGTGCAGCGCGCCGACCGCATCATCGTCATGGAAGACGGCAAGATCGTCGAGACCGGCACCCACCAGACGCTGGTGGCGCTGGGCGGCATCTACGCCAACCTGGCGGCGCTGCAGTTCCATCATGTCCACGTGACGCATTGAGGCGCAACGTGACCGACGCTGAACTGCGCCAGGGTTGCCATACGGTCCTGCCGGGCCATCGCCAGCCTTCGCCGGCCGCAACCTTTGCCGCCATGGCCGCCTGGTGCGAAGCCAACGGCATTGCCCACGACGTGTATGGCGAAGGCGAGCTGATCCAGTCCTTCGAGCAGAAGACCGCCGGCCTGCTGGGCTTTGAGGCGGCCGCCTTCTGCATCACCGGCACCATGACCCAGGTCACGGCGCTGCGCCTGGCCTGCATGGAGCGCGCCAGCCGCCTGGTGGCGCTGCATCCAACGGCGCACATCTTCAAGCATGAGCGCAGCAATCACCAGTTGCTGGAGCATTTCCAGGCCATCCAGCTGGGCGACCTGCATCGCCCGTTCACGCTCGGCGAGTTGCAGTCCGTGCCGGATCGCCTGGCCGCCGTGTCGCTGGAACTGCCCGCGCGCGAACTGGGCGGCCAGTCGCCGCGCTGGGATGAACTGGCAGCGATCAAAAACCACTGCCGCGAACAAGGCATCCACTTGCACATGGACGGCGCGCGCCTGTGGGAAGCTGCTGCAGGATATGGCCGTTCGCCGGCCGAAGTGGCGGCAGGCTTCGACAGCGTCTACGTTTCACTGTACAAGGGTATCGGCGGCCTGGGTGGCGCCATGCTGCTGGGCAGCCGCGCCTTCATCGCCCGCGCCCAGGAATGGTTCCGCCGCCAGGGCGGCAACGTGATCCACCGCACGCCATACGTGGCAGCCGCCGCGATGCAGTTCGATGCACGCCTGGCGGCCATGCCGGAATATTTCCGCCGTACGCAATGGCTGTACGACACCCTGCGCGACTACCCGCGCCTGCGCGCCAATCCTTCGCAGCCGCATGCGAACATGCTGCATATCCATGTGCCGCTTGAACGCGACCGCCTGCTGCAGATTCGTAATGAAACTGCCGCCCATCACGGCGTATGGCTGCTGAACCGCGCGGCCCATGCACAACTGCCCGGCACCAGCTATACCGAATGGTATGTCGGCGACAACCTGCTCACATTATCGGACGAACAAGTCCGCCACGCCCTCACTTTATGGAGCGACGCGCTATGAGTTTTGCTTCGCTGGACCTGATTGACGGGCTCCTTCGCACTCTCGAATCGATTGGCTACAACACACCGACGCCAATCCAGAAACAAGCTATCCCCGCAATCCTGGCAGGCCGCGACCTGCTGGGCGCGGCGCAAACCGGGACCGGCAAGACCGCCGCTTTCGCCCTGCCCCTGCTGCAGCGACTGACCATGGAAGGCGGGCCGGCCGCGCCGAACCATGTGCGCTGCCTGGTGCTGGTTCCCACCCGCGAACTGGCCGACCAGGTGTACCAGAGCTTCCACAGCTATGGCTTCCACCTGCCGCTGCGTTCCGCCGTGGCCTATGGCGGCGTGCCAATGGACCCGCAACTGGCGAAACTGCGCAAAGGCCTGGACGTGCTGGTGGCGACGCCGGGCCGCCTGCTCGACCTGCACCGCAAAGGTGCCATTGAGTTCGGCCAGTTGACAGCCCTGGTGCTGGACGAGGCGGACCGCATGCTGGACCTTGGCTTTGCCGCCGACCTGGACCTGCTGTTTGCCGTACTGCCGGCCGAGCGCCAGACCTTGCTCTTCTCGGCCACCATGCCGGATCCGATCCGGGCAATGGCCAGGCAATTGCTGCGCGATCCGCTTACCGTGCAGGCCAGTGCGCCCAACACGGCAGCGCGAACCGTGCGCCAGATGGTGTTCACCACCGACAAGCGCAATAAGCCGGAGCTGTTCGTGCACCTGCTGCGCAAGGAAGGCTGGGGCCAGGTGCTGGTGTTCGTCAAGACCCGCAAGGGCGTGGAGCAACTGACCGCCCTGTTGCAGGGCGAAGGCATCTCGGCCGATTCGATCCATGGCGATAAGCCGCAACTGGCCCGCATCAAGGCGCTCAAACGGTTCAAGGCCAACGACGTGCAGATCCTGGTGGCGACCGACGTCGCCGCCCGCGGCCTCGATATCGAAGCCCTGCCGCTGGTGGTCAATTTCGACTTGCCGACCGTGGCGGAGGACTATGTGCACCGCATCGGCCGCACTGGCCGCGCCGGCGCCGAGGGCGAAGCTATTTCGCTGATTTGCGCGGATGAAGTCGAACTGCTGCGGGCAATTGAAAAGCTGACCGGCGCCGTCCTGCCGCGCCTGGAGGAAGCGGGCTTTGAAGCGGACCACCGGGTGCCATCGACCGGCGCGCCAAGCGCGCCAGCCGCTCGCGCTCCCGCCGCCAAACCGGCGCGCGGCGCTGCCAAGCCTGCGAAAGGCGCCGCAGCCGGCACTGCGGCACGGCCCGCAGTCAAGCAGCCGGCGCCGGCGCGCGATGAAACGCCACGCCCTGCAGGCGGGTTCGGCGGACTGAAGGAAGAGCTGCCGCCGAAAGAAAAACAACGCTCGCGCGGACCGATCTACGGCGCTCGGGCGGGAAGCCCCGGTGCAGGCGCCAGCGGTGGGCGTTCTGGCACTGGCGCCTCCGGCGGGCAAGGCGGCAAAGTCGTGGTGACCGCAACGCGCGGCGCCAAATCGACCGCCCGCGCTGCCGGCCGTGCCGCCTCCAAGCCAGGCGGCCGCGGCAACAAACGATAAACGGAGAAACGAATGAAGCAGTACAAAGAATTGATCAGCACCGTACTGGAACAGGGAAGCTGGCAGGACAACCGCACCGGCATTCGCACCCTGAGCGTGCCGGGCGCCATGATGCGCTTCGACATGAACGACGGCTTCCCTGCTGTCACGACCAAGAAGCTGGCCTTCAAATCGGTGGTCGGTGAGCTGTGCGCCTTCCTGCGCGCCTCCCGCAGTGCCGCCGACTTCCGCGCCCTGGGTTGCAAGGTCTGGGACCAGAACGCCAACGAAAATGCGCAATGGCTGGCCAACCCGCACCGCACCGGCACCGACGACCTGGGCCCGGTGTACGGCGTGCAGTGGCGCCAGTGGCCAGGCTACAAGGTGCTGGACGCCGGCGCAGCCGCGCAGATCGAAGACGCGGAACGCAACGGCTTCCGCCAGGTGTCGCCGCTGGAAGAAGACGGAGTACAGAAAGTCCTGATGTACAAGGCCATCGACCAGCTGCGCGAATGCCTCGACACCATCGTCAACAACCCGTCGAGCCGCCGCATCCTGTTCCACGGCTGGAACCCGGCCGTGCTGGACCAGGTGGCGCTGCCGGCCTGCCACCTGCTGTACCAGTTCATCCCGAACGCCACTACGCGCGAAATTTCGCTGTGCCTGTACGTGCGCAGCAACGATATCGGCCTGGGCACGCCGTTCAATATCGCCGAAGGCGCCGCCCTGCTGCACCTGGTGGCGCGCCTGACCGGCTACAAGGCGCGCTGGTTCAGCTACTTTATCGGCGACGCGCACATCTACGAGAACCACATGGACATGGTGCAGGAGCAGTTGAAGCGCGAACCGCTGCCGCTGCCGCAACTGCATATCAACAGCCGCGTGCCATCGTTCGCCGAAACCGGCAAGTACGAGCCGGAATGGCTGCAGAAGATCGAGCCTTCCGACTTCACGCTGGAAGGCTACCAGCACCACGCGCCGCTGACGGCGCCGATGGCGGTTTAAGCCGTTTCGTCCTGGGGCACGATGCTGCCCCACCAGCGGTTGGCGACGGCCTCGCCGTCCCGCTCCAGCAGGAACTGGTAGCCGCGCTGCGCGGCTTCCTCCAGCAGGCGCGGCTCATTCAGCGCCGCTTCGCGCAGGTGGTCAACGCCACGGCGGTCGCCTTCTGCCACCAGCACGCGTCCATACATCAGCGAGGCACGCGGATACGGGCCGCCTGCGCGCTTCATCAGTTCAACCAGGGCCGGTTTGGCGCCAGCCGTTTCTTCGAATTCCAGCTTCAACGTCGCCAGTTCCATCAAGTCCTGCACCGACAGTTTGGCCAGCGGCGATGCTGAAAGCTCGACGATGCGCGCGCGCGACGTCTTCACCTGGCGGAAGCGATGCACCCAGCCGCGTGAATTGACTTCCCACCAGTCCTGGTCCAGTTCCGCTTCCAGCCTCTTGCCCACGCCGGACGCCAGCATCACATCGGCCGCGCTGGTCTCTACGGGAGGGGGCATGTCCGGCGCCATCTCCATAGCATCCAGCCGCTCGCGCAGGCAGGGATGGGTATCGTCAAGGTCAGAGCGCGCGGCCCAGGCAGCGTCCAGCGCTTTTTTTGTGGCCCATTCATCGTAATTGACCTTGATTGCCATCCGCATCGACGCAAACGGCATGAACGGCGGGCGTTCCAGGCGGTCCGCGTTTTCATACATGCTTGGCCAGAAGTCACGGGCAATCCAGTCACCCAGCAGGCGGGATCGTACCAGTACGTTGGCGGTGGCTGTGTGGCCGGCCATTTCGACTGCTGTGCGGTCGGCCTCGTATTCATCCTGGCGCGACAGCACAAAGGTGTAGGCGCTGTAATACGGGAAGAAGTGTTTCAGGGCGCGGACAATCGCCGCGCTGAGGACGTTGTCGTCCGCACTGCTTTCCAGGTGCTGGTACATGGCGACGAACAGGCGGCGCTGGCGATAAATGCGGGCGGAGCCCTTGCCATGGTCGCCGCACAGGTGGCCGTACTCGTGGGCCAGCACGGACAGCATTTCCTTCGGCGTGGAACCGAGCAGGAAAGGCAGGCCGAGCAGCAGGTAGTTGCGATAGCCGCCGAAAAGGCCGAAGCGGGCATGCTGGACGATCGCCGCGTTGTAATCGTCCGTGATCAGGACGTGCTCGATACGCGGGCCTTTCAGCTTGCCGTACAGCTTGTCGAGGATGTCGAACAGCTTCGGCGCTTCGTCGCGGCTCAGTTCACGGCCGACCGGCGCATCGAGGCGCATCAGCATCACGCGCAGGACAACAAAGATCAAGGACAGCAGGAACAGGCCGGCCAGGCCTGTCTTGATCATCGCAAAGGCGCGATGCGATTCAATCGCCCAATGCACGAGCATGACAAATAATGCAAGCAGCCCGGCCAGCAATCCAAACAGGATGGCATAGGCGGCCAGGCTGATCGCAAACACTTTGCGGCGGAATGCCTCCGGGCTGGCATTTGAATCCAGTTCCAGCCGGCGGACTAAGTGCTCAAACGCTTTGTATTCCAATCATGCTCCTTAATTAAAACTCTTCCCAATCTCCCACCTGGCTATTGGCGACCTTGCGCGATGCCGGCGCCTTGCCGTCACGCTGGGCCGGCCTTGCCTTGGCCGGCAATGCCGGCCTGGTGCGAACCGCCTGGATCACCGCGCGTGCCTGCACCGCCGCAGGATGCTCGCGGCGCTGGCCATCGATCTGGAACACGCTGACAATCTTCGACAGGCTGTTGGCCTGGTCTTGCAAGGCCGTGGACGCCGAAGCTGCCTCCTCCACCAGCGCCACATTCTGCTGGGTGATTGTATCCATCTCGTTGATGGCCTGGTGGATTTGTTCCAGGCCGGCAGTTTGTTCCTGCGTAGCACTGGTAATTTCTCCCATAATATCAGTCACGCGCTGAATGCTCGTCACGATTTCCTTCATCGTGTGCCCGGCCTGGTTCACCAGCTTGGCTCCACTTTCCACTTTGCCAACAGAATCGTCGATCAACTGCTTGATTTCCTTGGCCGCGGCGGCCGAACGCTGCGCCAGGTTGCGCACCTCGCTGGCGACCACCGCGAAGCCGCGGCCCTGCTCACCGGCACGCGCCGCTTCCACAGCCGCATTCAGCGCCAGGATGTTGGTCTGGAAGGCGATGCCGTCGATAACGGCGATGATGTCCACAATCTTGGTCGACGATTCGTTGATCGATCCCATGGTTGCCACCACCTGTTCCACCACTTCGCCTCCCTTGGTTGCGATCGATGATGCCGAAACGGCAAGCTGGTTGGCCTGGCGTGCATTGTCGGCATTCTGCCTGACGGTGCTGGTCAGTTCCTCCATCGAGGAGGCGGTTTCCTCCAGCGACGCGGCCTGCTCGCCGGTGCGGTCCGACAAGTCCATATTGCCTGCCGCGATCTGGGCCGATGCGCTGGAAATCGTGTCGCTGCCGCCGCGCACTTCGGTCACGATGGCGCCCAGGTTGTCGCGCATCTTGTCCAGGGCGCGCAGCAGTTCGCCGAATTCGTTGTCCGAATGTTTGGTGGCCTGGCCTTTCAGGTCGCCATCGGCAACGCGGTGCGCCACGTCCATGGCTTCCGCCAGGGGTTCGGAGATCGCCTTCATCAGTACCAGGCCGGCGAATACGCTCAGGGCCAGGCCGCAGACCAGGACCACGGTTACGGTGGTGCTGTTGCGGCTCAGGCCCGCTGCGACCGCGGCGGCATCGGCCTCGATACGCTTGTCGGCGTGTTCAGTCAACGTCTTCAGCGCACCGTCGCCGATACGATAGGACGGATTGATCTTCTTGATCAGGACCGTTTCCGCGTCGTCCCAGCGGTTTTCCTTTACTGCCGCCGTGGCGGCCCGGACGTGTTCCACTCCCAGGCCATCGCTCTTGGCGAACCAGTCTTCGGCCAGCTTGCGCTCTTCCGGCGTCTTGATGCTGGCCAGGTAGCTCTCCCAGCGCTTGTTCACGCGCGCCGTCACTTCGTCCACGATGTTGAAGTGGTTGGTCAGCGGGTGGTCATGCAGCTTGCTCCAGGCGAAGTCCGGATTATGCTGCAATGCCTGCAGGATCTGGCTGCGGCCCGTTTCCATGTCCAGGCGGATGGCGTTGCGCTCCGCGATGTTCTTCTGGTTAGCTACCGTAACGTCCTTCACCAGGCCGACCGAGCGCTCCGCGCTCAGGATTCCGAGGCCGCCAATAATCGCCAGCAGGCCAATCAGCAAACCCAGCACGCCTACCAGCAGGGTCTTGATTTTGAAATTATTGAACATCGCTCACTCCTTTACCAAACATTTGAAAAACTGATGCAACCGGCCACGCAGCTCCGAAACTTCGTCGAATTCGATATAGGTGATATCCACCAGGTCATCGAGTTCGCGCAGCAGCGTGGTTTTAATCGGCGCGCCTTTCCACACCAGGAACAGGATAGGTGTTCGGCGCCCTTTGAATATGTGATAGCTCAACTCGAAAGCGCTGCTCTCACTCATCCCAACACGGATGTTGAGCATGACGTCCGCCTGGTCCAGCAATGCAAGCCGGTGGCGGCGGAAGTTCTGCGGCGTGAACGGCAAGCCCTGGCTGCGCTCGAACGAGGCACGGAAGGTCTCCGCACTCTCGGCCTGCAAGCCGGTCAGGTAGTCGAAGGCATGCGGCAAGCCGTTGGCGCTGTCGATCATCTGCATGATCTCGTTGATCATGCGCTGCTCGTGTTCGTTCGATTCGGTGAAAGGCTGGCGAATGAAGACCTTGAGCGGCTCCACCCCGACGCTGCGCTGGCGCGATTGGGCGCGGCGTTCCGGCACCTGCCAGGCTGCCGCAGCCAGGTCTGCTGCGCCGGGCACGGGACGCGGCGCCGGCGGCGCCTGGCGCAGTTCGGCGCCGCCCATGGCATGCAGTTCCTGCAACGAGCGCACGGTGGTGTTGTCGGCATGCTTGCGTGCTTCCGCCGCTGCTTCCGCTGCGGCGATCGTGGTAAACATCACCGTGCCGGAAGCCAGTGCCGCCATGCGCAGGCTGCGTGTGGCGGCAATGGCCACGCGTTTCTCGTCCACCGTGACCACGGCCATGGCGATTTCACGCAGGGCCAGCAAGCCTAGCAGGGTTTCGTCTTCGATGGTACTGACCGGCACTTCACCCGCCTCCAGTACAGCAGCCGTTATTTCGCTGGCGCACAGCGAGTAGCCGGCGTCGGCCAGCTCGCGCGCCAGCGCCACGGCGCGCGCCTGGTCGGACTTGCGCACCCGCATATAGACATATCCGGCCTGCGGGATGCGCACGCCGGCGCCCAGCTGGGCTTTCATGAAAGCCTCGCCGAAGGTGGTGCCGGTTCCCATCACCTCGCCGGTGGATTTCATTTCCGGCCCGAGGATGGTGTCGACACCGGGGAATTTTGCAAACGGCAAAACCGACTCCTTGACGCTGTAATAAGGCGGAATCACCTCCGCGGTAACACCCTGCCCTGCCAGCGATTGGCCGGCCATGCAGCGCGCCGCGACCTTGGCCAACTGCACGCCGGTCGCCTTCGAAACGAAAGGAACGGTGCGCGAGGCGCGTGGATTCACTTCCAGCACATACACCCGGTCCACCATGCGGGCGTCGGCTTTCTGGCGCTGGACCGCGAACTGGACGTTCATCAGGCCCACTACATTCAGGCCCTGGGCCAGGCGCACCGTCTGGCGCTTGATTTCCGCCACGGTGGCATCAGACAGGGAATACGGCGGCAGGCTGCAGGCCGAATCGCCGGAGTGGATGCCGGCCTGCTCCACGTGCTCCATCACGCCGCCGATCACGACCTGGCTGCCGTCGCTGACGCAGTCCACGTCCACTTCGATGGCGTCGTTCAGGAATCGGTCCAGCAGCACCGGCGAGTCATGCGAAACCTTGACCGCCTCGCGCATATAGCGTTCCAGGTCGGCGCGCTCGTGCACGATTTCCATGGCGCGGCCGCCCAGCACGTAGGATGGGCGCACCACCAGCGGATAGCCGATTTCCTCCGCCATGGCCACGGCTTGCTGCTCGGTGCGTGCGGTGCGGTTGGACGGCTGGCGCAGGTCCAGCTCAAACAGCAGCTTCTGGAAGCGTTCGCGGTCTTCGGCCGCATCGATCATGTCGGGCGAGGTGCCGATGATCGGCACGCCGTTCGCTTCAAGCGCCAGGGCCAGCTTGAGCGGGGTCTGGCCGCCGTACTGCACGATCACGCCTTCCGGCTTTTCGATGGCGACGATTTCCAGCACATCTTCCAGCGTCAGCGATTCGAAGTACAGGCGGTCGGAAGTATCGTAGTCGGTCGATACGGTTTCCGGATTGCAGTTGACCATGATGGTCTCGTAGCCGTCTTCGCGCATTGCCAGCGCCGCGTGCACGCAGCAATAGTCGAATTCGATGCCTTGGCCGATCCGGTTCGGGCCGCCGCCCAGCACCATGATCTTGCGGGCGCCGGTCGGCTCGGCTTCGCATTCCTCGTCATAGGTGGAATACATATAGGCGGTGCGGGTCGCGAATTCGCCGGCGCAGGTGTCGACGCGCTTGTACACCGGGCGGATGCCCTGGGCGTGGCGCTGCTTGCGCACCGCATCTTCGTGCACGCCAAGCAGGTCGGCCAGGCGGCGGTCGCCGAAGCCTTGCTGCTTCAGCCGGCGCAGCACCGCGCGGTCGAAACCGCCCAACTGCTGCGTGGCTACCCATTCCTCGACTTCCACCAGGTCCTGGATCTGGGCCAGGAACCAGGGATCGATATGCGACAGGCGATTCACCTCCGCCAGCGACATTCCCTGTGCGAAGGCCTCGCCCACGTACCAGATACGTTGCGGGCCTGGCAGGCCCAATTCCTGTTCGATCACGTCGCGGCCGGTGGCGATGCGCTGCAGGCCGTCAACGCCGATATCGAGGCCGCGCAGCGCCTTCTGGAACGATTCCTGGAAGGTGCGGCCCATCGCCATCACTTCGCCCACGGATTTCATTTGCGTGGTCAGGCGGTCGTTGGCGCCGGCGAACTTCTCGAATGCGAAACGCGGGATCTTGGTCACTACGTAGTCAATCGCGGGCTCAAAAGAGGCCGGGGTGGCGCCGCCGGTAATATCGTTCTGCAGTTCGTCCAGCGTGAAGCCGACTGCCAGCTTGGCCGCGACGCGGGCAATCGGGAAGCCGGTCGCTTTGGAAGCCAGCGCGGAGGAGCGCGACACACGCGGGTTCATTTCGATCACGATCATGCGGCCGTCCTGCGGATTGACCGCAAACTGCACGTTCGAGCCGCCGGTATCGACGCCGATCTCGCGCAGCACGTCCAGCGAGGCATTGCGCATGATCTGGTATTCCTTGTCCGTCAGCGTCTGGGCCGGAGCGACGGTGATCGAGTCGCCGGTATGCACGCCCATCGGGTCCAGGTTTTCGATCGAGCAGACGATGATGCAGTTGTCCTTGCGGTCGCGCACCACTTCCATCTCGAATTCCTTCCAGCCGATCAGCGATTCCTCGATCAGCAGTTCAGAAGTCGGCGACAGCTCCAGGCCGCGCAGGCAGATGGCGGTGAATTCGTCGGCAGTGCGGGCGATGCCGCCGCCGCTGCCGCCCATGGTGAAGGACGGGCGGATGATGACCGGGAAGCCGAGGCGTTCCTGCGCCTGCCAGGCTTCGGCCATGGTATGGGCAATGCCGGAACGCGCCGACTGCAGGCCGATACGCTCCATGGCTGCCTTGAACTTGGCGCGGTCCTCGGCGCGGTCGATGGCTTCCGGTGTAGCGCCGATCAACTCCACATTGAAGCATTCCAGCACGCCGTGGCGGTGCAGGTCGAGCGCGCAATTCAGCGCGGTCTGGCCGCCCATGGTCGGCAGCACGGCCTGCGGACGCTCTTTCTCGATAATGCGCGCCACGGTTTCCCAGGTGATCGGCTCGATATAGGTGACATCGGCCATGCCCGGGTCGGTCATGATGGTGGCCGGGTTGCTGTTCACCAGCACCACCTCATACCCCTCTTCGCGCAGCGCTTTGCAGGCCTGGGCGCCGGAGTAATCGAATTCGCAGGCCTGGCCGATCACAATCGGGCCGGCGCCAATGATCAGGATGCGCTTGATGTTGGTCCGCTTAGCCATGGCGTGCGCCCTCCATCATGCTGACAAAGCGGTCAAACAGCGGCGCCAGGTCGTGCGGTCCCGGCGATGCCTCCGGGTGCCCCTGGAAGCAGAACGCCGGTTTGTCGATGCGGCGGAAGCCTTGCAGCGAACCGTCGAACAGGGAAATATGAGTGACTGCGCAGTTATTCGGCAGCGAATCAGGATCGACGGCAAAGCCGTGGTTCTGCGAGGTGATCATGACACGTCCAGTCTCGATATCTTGTACAGGATGGTTGGCCCCGTGGTGGCCGAATTTCATCTTCACGGTGCGGGCGCCGGAAGCCAATGCCATGATCTGGTGGCCGAGGCAGATGCCGAAAGTCGGCACGCCGCGTTCAATCAATTCGCGTGCGGCTTCAATGGCGTAGTCGCAGGGCTGGGGATCGCCAGGGCCGTTCGACAGGAAGATCCCGTCCGGGTGCAGGGCCAGTGCTGCTGCGGCGCCGGCTTTGGCAGGCAGCACCGTCACGCGGCAGCCGCGCTGGGCCAGCATGCGCAGGATATTGGCTTTCACGCCGAAGTCGTAGGCCACCACGTGGCAGCGCGGCTGCACCTGGCGGCCATGGCCGTGGCCCAGCATCCATTCGGTCTCGTTCCATTCGTATGGCGCAGCGGTGCTGACGGTTTGCGCCAGGTCCATGCCGGACAGGCCGGGAAACTCGCGGGCCAGGCGCAATGCCTCTTCCGCTGCGCCGCCGGCGATGATAGCGCCGGACTGGGCACCCTTCTCGCGCAGGATGCGGGTCAGCTTGCGGGTATCGATGCCGGCGATGGCAACCACGCCCTGCTCCGCCAGCCAGGACGACAGGTCTTGCTCGCTGCGGAAATTCGATGCGAGGAAAGGCACGTCTTTCACCACCAGGCCTGCCGCGTGGATCAAAGGCGCTTCGCCATCTTCGCGGTTGACGCCGGTGTTGCCGATGTGCGGATAAGTCAGCGTGACAATCTGGCGGCTGTAGCTTGGGTCGCTCAGGATTTCCTGGTACCCGCTCATGGCGGTATTGAATACGACTTCGCCAGCCGTGGAGCCATTGGCACCGATCGAGGTGCCTTCAAACAGGGTGCCATCAGCCAATGCGAGAATAGCGCGCCCGGCATTCCCTTGGGGATGCTTGAGTGGGTGTTTCATCAGGGGTTCTCCTGGGGTCCATATCGTTATAAAACCAACAAACAGAATTACTCAGCAGTAATTCCTAGCGCGCTGGAAGCTACGATACGCCGGCACACCCCCGCCAAAACTCTCCAAACGTCACAAGGCCCCGTTCCAAGGCCAAAATACATTGCGGTGGCGCAATTCCGCAACGTGACCGGATTGCAAAGTGCTCCGATATATAATGTCGGCCATGACGAATTTGACCATTATCGTTGCCACAGATTCCAGTAATGGCATCGGCATCAACAACACTCTTCCTTGGCACTTGCCGGAGGACCTGGCGCACTTCAAACGCCTGACTTCCGGCCACCCGATTATCATGGGCCGCAAGACCTTCGATTCGATCGGCCGCCCTTTGCCCAACCGCCGCAACATCGTCATCAGCCGCAACGCGCAATGGCAGCACGACGGCGTGGAGCGCGTAGGCTCGCTGGACGAAGCGAAGGCCCTGATCGCCGGCACCGACGAGGCATTCGTGATCGGCGGCGCGCAGGTGTACCAGCAAGCCTTGCCGCTGGTTGATAAGCTTGTAATCACCCGCATCGGCCGCACTTACGAATGCGATGCATTCTTCCCGGCGCTGGCGGCGGGCGAATGGCAGGAAGTAGCGCGCGAGGAGCACGTTTCGGCAGCCGGGCTGCCTTATTCATTCATCAGCTTTATCAGGAACTAAAACATGTCCGGACACGGTTTCCACGTCCACGGCCCGCATGACCACGCCGTGGAACACGCAGCACACAGCAACGACAAATTCTCCGGCAACATCGCCGTGACAACGGCCATCCTGGCTACCGTGGGCGCCATCTTCGGCTACCAGGGCGGCGCTACGCAGAACGATGCAGCCCTGTTCAAGAACAATGCGGCCATCGCCAAGACCGAAGCGTCGAACCGCTGGAACTACTACCAGGCCAAATCGTCCAAGCAAAACCTGGCGGAGCTGGCCATGCTGCTGCCAAACGCCGATGTGGAGAAGTTCAAGGCCGAGGTGCTGCGCTACAAGGAAGAGAAGGACGCCATCAAGAAGGATGCCGAGGGATGGGAAGCAAAATCGACCGACTGGGACCATAAATCGGATCACGCCCTGCACAAGCACCACCAGTGGGCACTGGCCACCACGGCCGAACAAATCGCCATTGCGTTGGCCGCGATCACCCTGCTGACCAACCGTAAATGGCTGATGTATGCCACCTACGGCGTGGCGGCGGTGGGCATCGGCCTGGGCGTGATTGCGTTGCTGTAAAGTTTTTTCCCCCGGGAGCGTAAATTCTGCGATACTCCCGGTCTTATTTTTTTGAGGCGCTTGGTCGCGCCTGGAGACCATCGATGAAATTCCGCTTCCCCATCGTCATCATTGACGAGGATTTCCGTTCCGAGAACACGTCCGGCCTGGGTATTCGTGCCCTGGCCGCGGCGATGGAAAATGAGGGCATGGACGTCCTGGGCGTGACCAGTTACGGCGACCTGGCGCAATTTGCGCAGCAGCAGTCGCGCGCCTCCGCTTTCGTACTGTCGATCGACGACGAAGAGTTCGGCGGCGGCACGCCGGAGGAAACCGACAACGCACTGAAATCGCTGCGCGCGTTTGTCGAAGAAATCCGCTACAAGAACGCTGACATCCCGATCTACCTGTACGGTGAAACCCGCACTTCGCGCCATATCCCTAACGATATCCTGCGCGAGCTGCACGGCTTCATCCACATGTTCGAGGACACCCCGGAATTCGTGGCGCGCCACATCATCCGCGAAGCCAAGTCCTATCTGGACAGCCTGGCGCCGCCATTCTTCCGTGCCCTGGTGCACTACGCGAACGACGGCTCCTACTCCTGGCACTGCCCGGGCCACTCCGGCGGCGTGGCGTTCCTGAAGTCGCCGATCGGCCAGATGTTCCACCAGTTCTTCGGCGAGAACATGCTGCGCGCCGACGTCTGCAACGCGGTGGAAGAGCTGGGCCAGCTGCTGGACCACACCGGCCCGGTCGCCGCGTCCGAGCGCAACGCTGCCCGTATTTACAACGCCGACCACGCCTACTTCGTCACCAACGGCACCTCCACCTCCAACAAGATGGTGTGGCATTCGACCGTGGCCCCGGGCGACATCGTCGTGGTTGACCGTAACTGCCACAAGTCGATCCTGCACTCGATCATCATGTGCGGCGCGATCCCTGTGTTCCTGATGCCGACCCGGAACAACCTCGGCATCATCGGCCCGATCCCGCTCGAGGAATTCACCATGGAGAGCATCGAGCGCAAGATCGCCAACAACCCGTTCGCCCAGGCTGCGGTGAACAAGAAGCCGCGCATCCTGACCATTACCCAGTCGACCTACGACGGCGTGGTCTACAACGTGGAAACCCTGCGCGAAATGCTGGACGGCAAGATCGACACCCTGCACTTCGACGAAGCCTGGCTGCCGCACGCCACCTTCCACGATTTCTACAAGAATATGCACGCGATCGGCAAGGACCGCCCGCGCGCCAAGGAGTCGATGATCTTCTCGACCCAGTCGACCCACAAGCTGCTGGCCGGCCTGTCGCAGGCTTCGCAGGTGCTGGTGCGTGACTCGGAGACTGTGAAGCTGGACAAGGATGCCTTCAACGAGGCGTACCTGATGCACACCTCGACTTCGCCGCAGTACTCGATCATCGCCTCCTGCGACGTGGCAGCAGCCATGATGGAAGCGCCGGGCGGCACCGCCCTGGTGGAAGAGTCCATCCTGGAAGCGCTGGACTTCCGCCGCGCGATGAAGAAGATCGACGAAGAATGGGGCCAGGACTGGTGGTTCAAGGTCTGGGGTCCGGACAGCTTCGCCGAAGAAGGCATCGGCTCGCAGGAAGACTGGATCTTCACCGAAGACAGCAAGAAGTGGCACGGCTTCGGCGACCTGAAGGCGGGCTTCAACATGCTCGACCCGATCAAGGCCACCATCGTCAACCCGGGCCTGTCGCTGGACGGCCAGTTCGGCGAGACCGGCATCCCGGCGTCGATCGTGACCAAGTACCTGGCGGAACACGGCGTGATCGTGGAGAAGTGCGGCCTGTACTCCTTCTTCATCATGTTCACCATCGGCATCACCAAAGGCCGCTGGAACACGCTGCTGACCGCACTGCAACAGTTCAAGGACGACTACGACAAGAACGCCCCGATGTGGCGCATCCTGCCGGAGTTCTCGGCTGCCAACCCGCGTTACGAACAAATGGGCCTGCGCGACCTGTGCCAGCAGATCCACGACTTCTATAAAGCCTACGACGTGGCGCGCCTGACCACCGAGATGTACCTGTCGGACATGGTGCCTGCAATGAAGCCGTCGGACGCTTTCGCCAAGATGGCCCACCGCGAAATCGAACGCGTGGCGCTGGACGACCTGGAAGGCCGTATCACCTCGATCCTGCTGACGCCTTACCCGCCGGGCATCCCGCTGCTGATCCCGGGCGAGCGCTTCAACAAGACCATCGTGGACTACCTGCGCTTCGCACGTGACTTCAACGAACGCTTCCCAGGCTTCGAGACCGACGTGCACGGCCTGGTCAAGCGCGAAGTGAACGGCCGCAAAGACTACTTCGTCGACTGCGTCAGGCAGTAAGCTCGTCCCGCAGAAAGAAGCCCGCACAGGACGCAAGTCCCTGCGGGCTTTTTTGCATTCATGGCCGCCTCACGCTGGCGTTCAGGAGACGCCAACTGCGCAACCACGAGATAGTTGAGTATTCCGCCAGCATTCAGATACTTTGAAATATGACTCTACCCGCCGACGGTCGTGCGGGCGATGCGATCGCCGACAGGGCGACAGCTGCGATGCGCGATTGAGCAAGCTCAATCCAATGGACTGAGTTCGCTCTATAGTTGAACTTCAGTCCGCACCGAGGGGAGAATCTATGGCGCTTTCAGCTTGCATTCTCGCGGCCGGGAAGGCGCCTGCAAATGCCAGCAACAAGCTGCGGATCGACCTGACCGACGCTGGAGTCTCCGTCCTCGAAGCGCCACAGGAAAGCGACGCTTCCATCCTCTTGTTCAAACACTGGGATAGCGAACTGGCTGCGACCTTGCATGTGGCGGGCGCGCGGCAGATGCTGGCCATCTGCTGCGAACCTGGCGAACTGGCGGCCGACGCCATGTGGGAAGTTCTGGCAGCCGGGGCGTCCGACCTGCTCCTGTGGCGCAATGGCGAGGCAATCCTGCCGCAGGTCCTGGCTCGCCTGGAACGCTGGCAAAATGTCGCACAGCTCATGTCGTCCGACCGCATACGCGCTTGCCTGGTCGGGCAAAGTGCGCCGTGGCTGCACATACTGCAAAGCCTGGTCGAGGTGGCGGCCTTCACCGACTCCCCTGTCCTGATCACCGGCGAAACCGGGACCGGCAAAGACTTGCTGGCGCAAACCGTCCATCGCCTGCATGGGGGGCTGGGGCCGCTCACGGTGGTCGATTGCACCACACTGTCGCCAGAACTGGCCGGCAGCGAATTGTTCGGGCACGAGCGCGGCGCTTTCACCGGCGCCTACAGCGCGCGCGACGGCGCTTTCGCCGCTGCCAATGGCGGCGTGCTATTCCTCGACGAAGTGGGCGAGTTGCCGTTGCCGCTGCAGGCGCAGCTCCTGCGCGTGATCCAGGAGCAGCAATATCGTCGCGTCGGCAGCAATGACTGGCACCCAACGCGCTTCCGCCTGGTGTGCGCAACAAATCGGGACCTGGAGGCCGAAGTTGAGCGCGGGACCTTTCGCGCCGACCTTTACTACCGTATCGCGGCGTGGCGCTGCCGTACGCCACCGTTACGCGAACGGCAGGGCGACATCCTGCCGCTGGTGCAGCACTTCCTGCGCCAGTTGAGCGGGCACGATGTCGACCTCGATCCCGCCGTGCGCCAATACCTGCTCACCCGCAGCTACCCGGGCAATGTACGCGACCTGCGGCAGACCGTGGCACGCATCTGGCATCGGCATATCGGCCCGGGGCCGCTCACCATCGGCGATGTACCAGCGGAAGACCGGCCGCCCGGAGGAGCATCATGCTGGCCAGATGCAGCTTTCCTGAGTGCCATCGGGCGTGCGGTGGACCTTGGAGTCAACCTTGCACGCATTGGCCAGGCGGCGACCGACACAGCGATCCAGCTCGTGCTGCAGCAGGAAGGCGACAACAACCAGCGCGCCGCGCTGCGGCTGGGCGTGACTGACAGGACATTGCAACTGCGCCGCAAGGCACGCATTGCGCCTGCTTAGCCCTGTCTAAGCACGGCCAATCAGGCGCAGCAGGTTGCCGCCCAGGACCAGGGCTTCGTCCCCTGTCCCCAGTCGCAGCAAGCGGATCTTTTCCAGTTCCACGCCGGGATGCAGCCAGGGCCCGTCCGAACCGAACAAGATCTTGTGCGCACCAGCGCGGCGGATCGCCTGATCCAGCAGGTCGAAGCGCCGCACACCGGCAGTGTCCGTGTAGATATTCGGGTGCCTCGCCAAGTGGTCGATCAATGCCAGCTGCGCGGCCCAGTCGTCGGCAAAGCTGCCAAGATGGGGCAGGATGAAATTCACATCCGGATATTGCTCGGCCAGCAGCTCCGCCACCGATGTCACTCCGACCGGGTCGTACAGTACCGGCAGTCCAAAGCGGCGCGCCGCTTCACAGACTTCGCCGGTGATCGGCGCGTCGTGCCGATGCAGCTTGATGCCGGCAAAACCATACTGCTCCACCGCCTTGCGCACCAGCACGGCGATCCGCCCTGCGTCGCGCCTGGCGTGCACGAAAGCGAACGCAAGGTAGCGCTCCGGCTGCGCCGCCACCAGGCGCGCCACGCCAGCGTTGGCGGCACCGTAATCGGAATGGAAGGCGGCCAGCAGCACGGTGCGGTCGATACCGGCCTCCCTCGCGCGCCGGGCATACCGGCCCAGCGCGGCGTTACTGTCCCAAGGGCCGGTCAAGCCGTCACCGGGGCCGGCGTGGCAATGGCAGTCGATGATCATGACTTGCCGAAGTGCGGGGCGTGGGTACGCAGGGCGTCCAGCACGGCACGCCGCACTGCTTGCGGGCTGCCGTCGCTGTCGCCGGCCCCCTGTGCGGCGCTGCCGGCAATGCGCACGAAGCGGCGCGCCACCTCCAGCTCGCGGTCCACTTCCGGCATTTCCTGGATTTCCATTTCCATTTCCAGAGCATTGCTTAGCGCCCCACCCAGCGCGCGGCCAAGCGCTGTGCCGACTCCGGGAATCGGGATGAACGATCCCAGCGCGCCGCCGACAAACGGCAAGGCCTTCTTTGCAATCCCCTTCAGGATGCCACCCAGTGGCTTGGCGACTTTCTTGATGCCCTTCCACACGCCTTTGAACATCTTGCCGAGGAACTGTTCAAGTTCCTCTTCGCTTTGCACGCCCAGCAGCTCCATCGCCAGCTCCATTTCCTGCTGGGGGCTGAACGGGCCGTGCCGGCAGCGCTTGCAGCCGCAGGGCGCTGCATGCTCTTCGCCCAGCACTTCGAACTCCAGCTCCCGGCGCTGGTTGGTCAGTACGCCTTGGTGATGCCGGAACATCGTGTCGTGCAAAATTCGTTCGCGCCGGCGGCGATCGGCGTCGTCCGCCAGGTTGGCCGCGATGTAGACGCTGACATCAGATGGCCGG
The DNA here is from genome assembly GCF_001428585.1 of Duganella sp. Root198D2. NCBI lineage: Bacteria > Pseudomonadati > Pseudomonadota > Betaproteobacteria > Burkholderiales > Oxalobacteraceae > Duganella > Duganella sp. Root198D2. The sequence goes on from NZ_LMIC01000005.1 coordinate 66,540, forward strand.
ATGCCCATCATGCCGGCGCAGATGCGGTGCTGCGCCAGGCGCTGGCCCATGTGGCGGGCCTGGCCGCTGTAACCCCGGCGCTGGCCATTCACGGTGAATTCGAGGTAGTACAGTCCGGGTCCGTGTGTACGCGTATCGGCTGGTGCCCGGTCAAGCGTGGTAACCGGTGCATAGGCCGGTTGCAGGGCAAGCGGCATCCGCCCGACGGCCTGGGCGATGGTCGGCGGCAGTTCATTGTCGCCATCGCGGTCGCCCTCATCCGGACCCGGCTCGTCGCCGGCCGGCGGCTCAAGCAACGGTAGTGGCTCAAACACCGGCACACGGTAAGGCCAGCCTCCCCCAAACACTGGCGCTGGGCGCGATCTGCGGGCGGGACGCGCACGCGGCCGTCCCATTGCGCGGGCAGCTTTAGGCCGCCACTCAAATTCCATCGTCTCAAACATGCAGCACCTCCATCAGTTTTCCGATTGAGCGGGCGGCATAGGCAACCTGCTGTGCGCTGTGGTCAGCCCGCAGCAACAAAGTCAGGATTTGCCTTGCCGGTGTTCCCTGCAACAGCACTTCAACGCCGGCCAGCGACAGTTCGTTTCTTAATGCCTGGCCATCGCACGACGGCGGCAGCACGACGCGCTGAACCGGAAACTCGCCGCCCAGGCAATCGATCCCGTGTGCAGCCAGGGCCGCCTGAAGTTGCGCTATCCGATCCCTCAAGCGCTCGCGCAGCGCCCGGCCCACCCTGCGATTGGCGGCCAGCGCACAGCGGCCAGCCGCAATCGCAGCCAAGGATGGCGGGCTGCAATGGACCCGTGTCGCGCTGGCCGCCATAAATCTGCCCAGCATCCTGCGCGGCCCGGCGAGTACCGCCAGCGGCGCCCCGAAGCCCTTGGCCAGCGATGCGCCCACCAGTACCGGGGCGCCGCCAAGGCCATGTTCCGCCACCGATCCGCCGCCATCGACTCCCAGCAGGCCGAGCGCCTGTGTGTCATCCAGCAGCAGCATGCCGCCGCTGGAATCCGCGATGTCGGCGTAGGCCGCCAGCGGCGGTGCCGCAGCATCGCCCGGGGTATAGCCGTCCGACAGGATCACCGGCCTGCGCCCGGCGGTACGCCAGCGCAGCGCCATGGCCGCTGCCTGTGCTGCATTACAGTGGCTGAAGCACTGCAGGGGAACGCCTTGCGCACTGGCGCGTTCGGCGCCCCAGCGCGCCACCGGATAGGCGGCGCTGTCGACCAGCAGTGCCACGCGGGCGCTCGCCAGCCAGCCGAACAAGTCCCAGAACAGGTGCAGGCTGGAGGGAAGCAGGCAAGCCGCTTCGCAATCCATCAGGGTGGCAAGCGCGGCGCCAAGTTCCGGCTCACCCGGCACCGGTTCCATTGCCGCCGGCTTCCCCAGCGTCAGCTCATCCCACGCCAGCAGCGACTGCGCTGGATGGCGCATGCCCAGGTACAGGGCGCTGGTGAAGTCGGCGCGCACCGCTGCCTCACGCCGTGCGCGGCATGGCCTCCAGCCGCTGCCGCAGCAGCACCGACGGCATGCTGGACTCCAGTTTCGGATTCGCAGTTTCCGAAGTCATGTCAACACCGGTAACTGCGCGGTAGGCATGCATATAGCCCTGCGCCTGCGGGCGCCAGAAACGCGCCCACGCAAAGGCCTCGGTCGGGTCGTACACATCGCTCCAATGCGTGTAGCGGATCGACAGCAGCAACTGCTCGCCGAACATGGCCAGGTCGCGGAAATGGGCGATGCTGGTGTCGCTCCAGCCTTGCACCTTCTTCATCGCGTCCACCCGGTCCATCCACGGCTCTGGATGCGCCACCATCAGCCGGGTGGGCAGGAATTCTCGGAACTCCGGGCGCGCCAGCATCCATTGCTGCATCAGCATCTCTATGCGTGCCGTGGACGGCAAATCGCCGAACTGGTTATGCGCACCCTGCGACAGGATCAGGTGCACTTCCTTCAGCGCGTTCAGGATCGGGAAGGCGTCGGCCTTGACCGTGGTGTCGTCGTCCTGGCGATAGAACGGCATCAACTGGCGCAGCAGGTTGTGAAAGGCTTCGACGAATTTGGAACGGCTGTCGGCTGGGCGGAAGTCGCGCACGGCCCTGCCGTCCAGGTGGATGCCGTAATGGTGGTCGTACTCGTAATTGCGGCGCACCACGCTAAGGCGATGCTGCTCGTCCTGTACATAGCCCCACAGCAGGTTGTTCAGGGGACGCAGCATATCCACTTCCATATTGGCCAGCGGATCGGGGCCGTTGCCATGCGCGGGCGAGCGCACGTTCTGGAAGCGGCGAGTGATCGCGTTCATGGTCTGCACCAGCATCCCCTCTTCCTGCCAGTACGACCAGATCAGCTCCATCATGCAGGGATTGACCAGGCGGTCGCGGATAAAACCCGCGCACAGCTCGGCGTCATGGTGCTCCTTGTGGTCCATATGGATGCGCACATCGGGCAGCTTGCTGCGGATCAGGGCCAGGTATGGCAAGATCCTGGTCTTCGGGTCCAGCGAAGACAGGTAGCGCTTGACCAGTTCCTCCTCCAGCTTGCGGTCGTCGGGCAGGTCGCGCCGGTCCAGGTATTCAGCATCATCCTTGCCGCGGAAGGCATATGGGGTGCGCAGCACGCCGCAATTGACCATGACGAAGGCTTCGGTGGCGGCCTTCAGCACGCGATAGGAGTCCGAGTCGCTGAACGGCAAGGCGCGCCGCTTTTCGAGCGAACGGAAGGCGTGTTCCTTTTCGTGGAAGCGCTCGCGCTCGAACTCGGGGACAACGCCGCCGGCGTTGTGGCAGAACAAGTGATCGACGAAGAGCTGGTAGTTGTTGAAGGACAGCGCCTCGGCGCTGTTCCGGATCAAGGTCCAGTGGGCGATGACGGGGCGCCACTCCGCCTCGGTGCGCGAGGCCTGGGTCGTGATCTTGCCGGCCACCTGCAGCGGGCTTGGTTCGTCGACGATCACCTGCCTGGCGTTGCGGTAATGGGCAGCGTCGTCCGGATCGATCGCGCCGGCGTCGTCATAGGCGCGCATGTAGACGCTCACCGCCACCTCCGCAGTGCCGACGGAGTTCAGCCGCGCGCTCGATTCGACCCCGTCCCTGCCCTGGCTTTGCAAGGGTGCTTCCGGCACGTAGTACATGTCCGGCATCGGGTTCGTTTCTTTCGCATCGTGCTTCACTGTCACCCATGCCTGGTCGCCCACCAGCCCATGCAGGCGCGACAGCTTTTCGCCATTGGAGTAGAACTCTGTCTCCAGGCGGAAGCGGGTGTCCAGCTCATAGGCGCATTCGCCGCGCATGTCGCCATCGCTGATACCGATCAGCCGTCCCCTGATCATATTCCTGTCGAATGGACTGGCGTTCATGTACAGCACGATATAGAACCCGTTTTCCAACCCCGCGAACTGGCCATCGCCGGCGGGACTGGTATGCGTATGGGCGACCAGGGTCCATGCCGGATTCGCATCGACGGCAGCCTGCTGGCCGTCGATGCGCTTACTGGCTTTCAATGCATCGGCTTCAGCCTGGGTCAGCTTGTACAGGTTGAGTTTTGCATGCATGACCGGGACGGGGCCGTTGGCCGGCGTCATTGCGCGTACATGCACGTCGATCCGGCCATGCCCGCCACCGGATTTCGCCTGTGTTACGTTCTTTGCCATGATGGAGCTCTCCTCAAAGGTCGGTCAGGGTGTTGCGAAGCGCCCAGTGCGTCAGCAGGCGCGCCAGCAGCATGCTTTCGTGTTCCGGGCTCAGGATGCCGTCCGCACGCGCCTGGCCGATGACGGCGAACACCAGCACCGGCGAAGCCTCATACATGCGTTGCGGCTTGCGCTGCCACAGGCGGAACAACAAGGCCAGGTAGGCTGGCTGGCGTTGCTGCACTTGCAGCGCTTGCGGCAGCGAGGCCCCGCGCAGCAAGGCCGGACGGTGGCTGGCCAGCAAGCCCGCCAGCGCCGGCATCGAATTGCGCAGTGCCATCAGCAACCGCCGCTCCGCTTGCGGCAGGCCGTCCATGGGATAGTAGGACTCCCACAAGCGTGCCATGCGCTGCCACTGCGGGTGCGGATAGAGCCGCTCGCCCATCGCACAACTCAACAGGACCCGGATCCACGGCACCGGATGCGGGTCGTCGATGTTGATGCGAAAGACAAAAATACGCGGCAGGCTGACCACGCCGATCAGGCCGTGGGTCGCCGCCACGCCTACCCTTGCCAGCGACCAGAAGTCGGCGACGATTTCCGAGATCCAGCGCTCCCACAGCTTCCACACTTGCGCCGGCCCCGTCGCACCGGACTGCAGCGATTGCAGCACCGGCCGCAGCGAGTTGACCAGGTCCAGCAGCGCCGCCCCCTGGTGTCCAACCTCATGGAACAGCGAAGAGGCGATGCTGGCGCCGACCATCCGCTCGCGCGGCACGCGGATGATGGCGACAGGATTGTCGCCGCCGCCCGGCAGCCGGGTACGGACGCGCCGGATCGACGCGCCCGGCCCGCGATCCAGGTAGCACACGACCGGCGGGGCCTGGTAATAGCCGCCACGCAGTGCCAGCGCATCGGCGGAAGCGATGTCCAGCCCTGCCAGCCACACCCCGTTGCGGTGCTCGCTGCGCTGCGTGATCACGTCGTTGAACATGTCGAACTGGATCAGGGCCGCATTGAACTTCATGCGCAGGAACGTGAAGCGGCGCTGGGCATGGGACGGACTGGCGCGCCGCCCAGCGGGGCTGCGCAACCAGCGCAGGAAGCCGCGCACCATGGCCCGCAACTCGCGCCGCCCCGCGACGAGTTGCCGCTCGATGCCAAGCTGCGCGCTCGGCAGCAAGGCTGCAGCCGGCACCATCGGCTCGATCAGGGCGAATGGCAGCACTCGGGCCAGGCGCGTCAGCAGGGACCGCGCCTCCTGTGCCAGCATCCAGGCGGCGTACGGGCTCATTTGGCTCAAGCTCCGTACAGGACGATTTTGCGGCCCTGGCGCACCCAGCGGCCGGCGTTGCCGTGCATCGTTCCGGCCGTGCCGCGCGCGCCGCCCTGCTGCGCGCCCTGCCCGCCCTGCTGGCCGGCCCGTGCCAGCAAGCCCGGTGCGTGCTGGCGCACTGCCGCGGTAGCGGCCTGCATGGCGATCTGGCGCGGGTCGCCGCCCCGCGCCTGCGCCGCGCGGTTGACGGTGTCCGCTGCCACTTTGACGAAAGTGCGGGCGCCGTCGAATTCGCGGTCCTCTCCCGATACTTCACCCTCCGCCTCCAGGCCCAGCGCACTGCCCGCGGCCGACGCCAGGCCGCTACCGATCTTGGCCCCCAGCGGGCCGCCGAAGTAGCCGCCGATAGCGCCACCGGCCAGCGGCAACGCTTTCTTGGCCACACCTTTCAGCGCGCCGCCAATCGCCTTGCCGACCGGCGAGCGGATCACATTGCCGGCGAACGAAGCCGCCTTCTTCAGGAAGCTGCCCAGGAACTGCTCCAGTTCCGCTTCATTGGTCACCGACAGCAGTTCGCTGGCCAGTTCCATTTCTTCGGCTTCGGTCAGCATGCCTTGCTGGCCCATTTCGCCGCCCCATTCCGACTCGCCAAACTCATACTCGCCTTCATAGGAGGTTTCGTTGCCGAATTCCAGGGTGGTACGGTCGATGTCATGCATGATTAGCCCCCTTTGATGTGATGCTGCGGATGGTGGAACGGGATGCCGTTCCATGATGGATACGATGATGGGCAGCAGGCCCGGTGCATACTGCCTGGCCGCTAAGTTCAATGCGGCGCGCCTTACCTGGCGCGGGTCGCCGCGAGCGGCCTGCCTTGCACGGCGTGCGGCCAGGCCGGCGAAGCGCATGAACTGGCGCGCCGTTTCGAATTCGCGGTCTTCGGCACTCAGGCCTTCAAGCTCCAGGCCGAGCATGCGGCCAGCCCTGGGGCCCGCAGAGAGTACATGGTCGGCCAGTTTGGGCAGTAGGCCATCCAGGCCTGGTGCCGCATGGCGGAACCAGGCAGGCAATCGGCCTTCGCGGCGCGCCGCCAGCAATTCAGCGGCTTGCGGCAGGCTTTCATCGCGCCATGCCGCCTGTGGCGCCGCCGGGGACAGTTCCAGTTCCGGCCGATAGCTGAGCAGACGGTCCATGCTTTCTCCAGTGCCTAACCATGCAGGGATTAGTGCAAGGCGCGTGCCAGCGCAACCACCGGGGCAGGCGCCGACCGCGGCGAAAGCGGTTTCGGGGAACGGCGGAAAAGGAGGAAATGGGGCGAAATCGGCTTCGCCCCGAAAGGGAGTCAGGCGGCGACTGCTACCGTCAGGGTCACCACATAGCCGTCGGCGACGTTGCCGCTCATGGTGCCGAGCTGCAGGGAGTAGCCATCGCTGAAGATATTGTCGGTGGCGTAGCTGATGCGCGACAGGTTGCTGGCGGAACTGCTGTAAGCCGAAGTGGCATAGACCTGATTCAGCGTCGCCATCGGGAAGGTGAACTGCGAGGTCTTGATGCGGTTCGAGGCGCTGCTGCTTTGCGCCAGGCTGCGATAGACCTCGAAATGCACGTGCGGCATACGGCCGTCATAGCAACCGGGGAAGATGGTGGTGAAAGACAGGTCGCCGTTAGCGTCCGCGCCCTGCACCCCGCGCAGGTAATTCTGGTCCGTCACCCCGCTGGAGTACAGCGAATAGCGGCCTTCGCGGTCGCAATGCCACAGGTAGACCGCGAATTCTCCCGCCGCGCCGCAGCTGTTGTTCGCGTTGATGATCTTCAGCTTGATGGTCAGCGGAATGCCGGCCGCCGTGCCGCTGGCGCCATTGAAGCTGCCGCGGATATCGCTGCGTACAATGCCGCTTTGCGTCAGCACATTGACAATGCCGCTTGCATTACTGTTGGTGCCGTCGCCCGGATATGGGCCGCCGGTTTCCTCGGGAATCACCGTGCACCCTCCTGTGGAGGTGCTGGTGCCGGCGCTGCCACCGCTGCTGCCACTGCCCGCGCTCGTGCTGTCCGCGCCGCCGCCGCAGGCCACCAGCGGCAGCGTGGCCGCGCTGGCGAGCAACCATCGCAGCGAGCGGCGGCGGTTGCTGCCCATGTTCATCATTGCTTCCAGGTCTGCTGCCAGGCCGTGGTCGTGCGCGTCCATAAGGTTCTCCTTTTTATGCTGTGGTGTTAATCAGGTTGCCGCTACTGCCGGCCTGCGGCAGTTTGTCCGCCAGCGCCTGCAGGAAGCTGGCCAGCTTGCTCCTAGATTCAGCGCTGTCGGCACCGAGCGACGAGAGCAGCGACGAGAAGGAGGACTCGAGCGACGAAGTTTCGCTGGTTTCATCCGGATCGCCTTGCAGCGAAGAGACCAGGCTTTGCAAGTCCGCCGCCAGCCGGCCAGGGCCACCCGGGCCGCCAGCGCCTTCCGCTTGCGCACCATTGGCCTCGCCCTGCTCATGCAAAGAAGTCATGAGTTCCTGCAGGAAGCTGCCCAGCGAGGACGCCGCGCTTTCCTTGTCGGTCGACGCGACATCGCTGATGCCCAGCGATTCCAGCGCCGAACCGATCGCGTTGATGAAGCCTCCCTCGCCCGGCGGCGGGCCGGGTGGCGGCGGTGGCGGCGCCTGGCGGGCCTGCTCGGCGCCGCTGGTGGAAAGCTGGCTGGTGTAGCCAGTGAAGCCGACCGCGTTAACGTTCATAGAAGTCTCCTCGTTGCCGGCGGGCCTTACGCTCGTCCAGTTGTTTACGCTGCTCTGGGGTCAGCAGGGCCAGCACCTTCTGGTGCGTACGCATATGGGAAAGGGTCAGGTTGGCTTGCGCCTGCGCCGCGGCCTGCGCCAGCCTGGCGGCGCCAGCGTCATCGAACTTTTCGGCATTGCGCATCTCTTGCAGGGCGCGCATCGCCTTTTCGTGGGTACGGGCCTGTTCGCGCAGGTATGGCTCCTGGTCGTGCATCAGCTGGAACAGTTTGTCCTCTTGGCTTTCCGATAACGCCAGGCCACGCAGGAACGGCAAGCTTGGCGCGCCGAAACGGGGGCCCCGGTGGCCGCCCTGGAAATCACCGTGCGGGCTGGCCAGCGGCGGCTGGTCGCCTTCTGGCGGCGTGGCTTCCTCAGCGCGGGCCAGCAACGGCAGCGCCATGGCAGCGGCCAGCAGTAGCCGGGTCAATTTGCTCTTGTTCATTCTCAATCTCCAGTGTTGATGGTGAGCTTCCATTCTCTGGCTACGGCCTGTAAAGCGCCGTAAGTGGCAGGTAAAAACGTGTAAAGATGGAGCAGCCCGGCAGGAACGATTTGCTATCATGGGCGCCATGAACAAGGTCCTATTGATTGACGACGACGTCGAACTGGTCGGCATGTTCCAGGAGTACCTGGAGCAGGAAGGCTTCGAAGCCAGCACCGCCCACGATGGCGAAGCCGGCACCGCCTCCGCATTGACGGGGGCATATGCCATTGCGGTCCTCGATGTGATGATGCCGCGCATGAACGGCCTCGAAACCCTGCGCCGCATCCGCGCCGTGAGCCAGATGCCGATTCTGATGCTGACGGCGCGCGGCGACGATACCGACCGCATTGTCGGCCTCGAACTGGGCGCGGACGATTACGTCACCAAGCCCTGCACGCCGCGCGAACTGACCGCGCGCATCCGCGCCATCCTGCGCCGCACGCAGGCCGTTCCGGATACGGGCAGCGGACCGCTGGTGATCGGCCAGCTCACCATGTGGCCGGAACAGCGCCGCGCAGCGTGGGCCGGCATGCCGCTCGAGCTGACCAGCACCGAATTCAACCTCCTTGAAGTATTGGCCCGCAATGCGGGCAAGCCGGTCAGCAAGAATGTGCTGTCCGAACAGGGCCTGGGCCGCCCGATGGCGCGCTTCGACCGCAATATCGATGTGCATATGAGCAGCTTGCGCCACAAGCTGGGCTCCATTTCGGACGGACGCTCCTGCCTGCAGACGGTGTACCGCCTCGGCTACCAGTTGGTCCGGGAGTAAGCCGTGGGCCGCCTGTTCTGGAAGTTCTTCTTTTCGATCCTGCTGGCCCAGGTAGCGGCCACCGCCGCCATAGGCGGCGCCGTCTGGCTCAAGGCGCGCGCTGCCACGGAAGCGCGGCCATCCGATATTGAGACCGGGCCGCCGGCGGAAATGTCGATCGAGTCCGCCGCCGCCACCCTCGCCTTTGGCGGCACCGACGGCTTGCGGCAGCTGCTGGAAAACATGCCGCGGCATCGCGTCTATGCCGTGGGCGATGATGGCAAGGAACTGCTGGGGCGCATCACGACGCCGAGCATGCTGTCGGAAGCACAGAAAAAGCTTGCCAGCGCGGACCCGCGCGGCGTCCGCCAGGTCGCCGCGCCAAACGGCCAGCGCTACCTGCTGTTCCTGCCTTCGCGCCGCCACCAGGGCGTGCTCGAAGCGCCCGACTCCCGCACTTTGCTTGCCGGTTCGGGAATCCCAGGACTCGACCCACGCGCCTATCGCCGCCCGGAAGGACGCCGTCCGTCAGCGCCACCGCCCGACGGTCCCGAAACACGCCCACCCGGCGCGGACGGACGCGCTGCTGCGGGACCAGGCGCAGCCGCGGGCCCTGGTCCTGAACCTGGCCGTGGTGAGCCAGGCGGCCCACCGCCCCGTTTCCGCCCATTGACGCCATTCATCCCGATCGGTGCCGCCGTGCTGGCAAGCCTGCTGTTCGCAGCCCTGCTCGCATGGTATTTTGCCCGTCCCATCCGCGCGCTGCGCCAGGCCTTTGACGCCGCGGCAAGCGGCGACCTCGCCCCGCGCTTCACCGCCAAACCGCGGGCCGGCGGCGACGAACTCACCACCCTGGGCCGCGACTTCGACCGCATGACAGGCCGCCTGCGCGCCCTGCTTGATGGCCAGAAGAACCTGCTGCATGACGTTTCGCACGAACTGCGCTCCCCGCTGGCCCGCCTGCAGGCAGCCATCGGCCTGGCCCACCAGCAGCCGGAAAAGGCAGCCGCCTCGATGCAGCGCATCGAGCGCGAAAGCGTACGGATGGACAAGCTGGTCGGCGAACTGCTTACCCTGTCCCGCCTCGAAGCAGGCGCCTTCGACGCGCCCAAGCAGGAATTCAGCATTGGCGAACTGCTCGACGACATCCTGCAGGACGCGAAGTTCGAGGCCGCAACCAACGACCGCGAAGTGGCCTTCGGCAGCACCGCGGACGCCCAGGTCAGCGGCCAGCCGGAACTACTGGCGCGCGCCGTCGAAAACGTGGTCCGCAACGCCATCAAGCACAGCCCCGCCGGCGGCAAGGTCGAGGTGGAGACCGCGCACGACGCGCGCTTCATCCGCATCCGCGTCATGGACGACGGACCTGGCGTGGCGCCGGAAGACTTGGGGAAGATTTTCCAGCCCTTCTACCGCGGCAGCAACACGGAAAAGGACGTGGACGGACATGGACTGGGCCTGGCAATCGCCCAGCAGGTGGTGCAGCAGCACGGCGGCCGCATCGCCGCCGCCAATCGAACCGGCGGCGGACTTTGCGTGGAGCTCTCGCTCCCGCTGACCAGCGCTTAACCTTAACGCTTAACGCTTAACGCTTAAGCCTTCGGCAGGGTCACGCCGTGCTGGCCCTGGTACTTGCCGTTGCGGTCCTTGTAGGAGGTCTCGCAGATCTCGTCGCTCTCGAAGAACAGCACCTGGGCGCAGCCTTCGCCAGCGTAAATCTTGGCCGGCAGCGGGGTGGTGTTCGAGAACTCCAGCGTCACATAACCCTCCCATTCAGGCTCGAACGGGGTCACGTTGACGATAATGCCGCAACGCGCGTAGGTCGATTTGCCCAGGCAAACGGTCAGCACATTGCGCGGAATGCGGAAGTATTCGATGGTACGGGCCAGCGCGAAGGAGTTCGGAGGAATGATGCAGACATCGCTCTTCACATCGACGAAGGAGTTCGAGTCGAAGTTCTTCGGGTCGACGATGGTGCTGTTGATGTTGGTGAAAACCTTGAACTCATCAGCGCAGCGAATGTCGTAGCCGTAGGACGAAGTGCCGTAGGAAATCACCTTGCGGCCGTCCACGGCGCGTACCTGGCCAGGCTCGTACGGCTCGATCATGCCGGTTTGTTCCGCCATGCGGCGTATCCATTTGTCGCTTTTAATCGTCATCGCAGGTGCTTTCTGGTTTAAATAATGGTGCGGATTTTACATCAGGCGCGCATGCGCTGGGGCGCTTCGCTGGCCTGGAGCCCGCTCCCCAGCATCTGGCGGATCACGTCGCGCGTCATTTCAGCCGCCACGCGCGGCATCTCCATCGGGAACAGGTGCGAGCCCCGCATCATGCGGAAATTGCGGCCCACCAGCTTGCGGGTATGCTCCAGCCCCGCCTGGCGATTTTCCACCGAGTTGTCGCCCGCCACATAGCCCACCGGAACCGGGAATTCGCCATTGACCAAGGTGCCGATATGGTGCGGCAGGCTGCGGTAGATGGCGGTTTCGGCTTCGCGGGTAAAGCGCAGCTGCACGCCCTCCGGGTGCTCGACCAGGCCGTGTTCCAGGTAATCGAGCAGCACGCCCGGCGCCCAGGCGCCGAACACTTCCTTGCTGGCGAAATGGCGCAGCGCTTCCTTGTGGCTTGGCCAGACGTTGCGGCGCTTGACCGAGAAACGCGCCGGCGAATAGCGGTCGGAAAACCGGGTGCCCTTGAACAGCCGCCACACTTTGGCGCGCCAGCCGGCAACTACAGGGGAATCGAGCATCACCACGCAGCGCACCAGTTCCGGGCGCTGGGCAGCCGCCATCAGGCTAAGGAGCCCGCCCAGGGAGTGGCCAACCAGGATCACCGGCTCTTTCTGATAGCGGGATTCCAGCTCGGCGATCAGTTCTTCCACCAGCTTGGCCCAGCCGTCTTCCACCGGGTAGCGCGGGTTATGGCCATGCATGTCGAGCGCCTGCACTTCGAAATCCTGGCCAAGGTACTCGAAGAATTGACGGTAAGTGCCCGCCGGATAACTGTTCGCGTGGGCGAAATGGACTTTCGGTTTCGTCATCAACTTATTCTAAAAGCAATGGCAACAGGTGTTTCGTACAAAGCTTCTAATTATCGCTCAGGATGGACGCCCATGCCAGTATTGGGCATGCCGCTGGACGCCACGTCTTCATGACATGTAAGATCCCGATGTATGTCCAAATGGCAAGAAAAATTCGAACAACAATAAAAAGTTGGTGTCAATCCGATGCTTATCGTCCCCATAGAAAACCGTCCCGACTGGAAGAATCCGCCTGTCGCGACTCTGCTGCTCATCCTCATCAACGTGCTGATTTTCTTTGCCTATCAAGGCAAAGATCCGCAACGGCTGGAGCAATCCTACCGGTGGTATGTGGAATCAGGACTGTTCGAGCGCGAGCAACAGCCGTTTCGCCAATACCTGAGCCGGGCCACCCCGCAAGTAAGGAAATCTCTCGACGCAGCGGATGACGAGGATATGCCGCAGCGAGAGCGATTGGCGCGGCAGCGCGACATGCAGTTTGAGCATGCAGCCTACGACCGGCCGTTCATCCAGGCCTTGCACCAGGAACTGGACAGCGATCCGGAGTGGCGCACTGACCGCAGCCGGTTCGAGCAGCTGGTCAATTCCCTCAGCTACCGGGCCTACGCCTTCAATGCCAGGGAAGCGCGCTGGGATACCTGGATCACCAATATGTTCCTGCATGGCGACTTCATGCACCTGCTGGGGAATATGGTATTCCTGTTCCTGTTCGGCTTTGCGCTGGAAATCGCCATCGGGCGCGGCGTTTTCCTGCTGCTCTACCTGTGCAGCGGATTTGGCGGGACCTTGCTGTACTGGATGTCGGAGTTTGGTACCGATCACAGCGCACTGGGCGCGTCGGGGGCGATATCGGGCTTGATGGGCATGTATATCGCCTTGTATGGCCTGAGAAAAATCAATTTCTTCTACCACGTAATTTTCTTTACCGGGCAGTTGCGGGCGCCGGCGCTTATCGTCTTCCCGGTCTGGGTGGGCTATGAGCTGCTGGGGTCGAGCTCTGGCAATGACGGGGTAGCCCACTGGGCCCATACGGGCGGGCTGTTGTTCGGCTTCGTCCTGCTTGCGCTCTGGATGCGCCTTGGCCTCGACTACAACCGCAATTTTGTCGAGAAGATTGACCCCGACACCCCGCTCAAGTCCGCGCTGTCCCGGCTCCAGGAACTGGTCGTCATGATGAAGCTGGATGAGGCGCGGCGGGCGGCTGTGCAGCTGGTAAAGGCGCATCCGCACGATGCGCGCGCCTGGCGCGCCTTGTATAACGTCGTGAAAATCTCTCCGGCAAGCCGGGAATACCACGAGACCGTGCACGCCCTGTTCAAGCAGGCCGGCCATGCCGCGCGCGATCCGGTGCTGCAAGACCTGATCGTGGAAGTGGCGCATGCCTACACCGCGACTGGTGGCGCTACACCGGCGCTGACGGAATCGGTGTCGCTCCTGCTCGCGCAGCGCCTCGGCCGGGTCGAGCATATCAAACCGCTGGCCGTCCTGACCGAGCGTCTGCTGGAACGGCAATGCCGGCACCAGATGATGCCAAGAATTTTGCAGGCAGTGGCCAATCTGTCCGCCAAGGCACAGCTGGCGGCGCAGGCGCAGCGCTACCGCGAACAGTTATTGGAGCGCTTCCCCGATTCGGACGAAGCGCGCCAACTGGCCGCTCACACGGCAGCCTGACTCATTTGCCCGAGCGACAGGATCACCTTGCGATAATTCCCAACCTCGCCGGCGATGGCGTGGCCGGCATGCTGCTTGAGCAGGAAGTCGAGGATCATGACGGCCTTGCCATCGTCGCGCAATCCTTCCGAGTAGATGCGCGCCAGCAGGTAATAGGCCGCCGGCAGCTCCTCGCTCGTCGGTGCTTCCTTGTGCAGCATGCCGATCAGCGCAATGGCTTGGTTGAAACGCTTCTGGGCAAAATACTCCTCCGCTAATGCGCGCCGCAAGGCGATGCTCTTCGGCTTGTAGTGCGGCACCACCATGCATGCCGCTTCCAGCACAGCGGTCATGCGGTTCTTGCGCTGCATGTCGAGCAAGACCTGCAGGTATCGCTCCGTATGCTGCTGTATGCGCTCCGGCTCGCTGCGCGATTGGCACAGCAGCTTGTGGTGATATTCCAGCACCTGCAGGTCGTTCGGGTAGTCGGCAACCATGCCGGCCATGTGCTTCAGCGCGTCCGGGTAGCGGGATTCCCGCACCAGGATCACCGCACGGGCCAGTTCCAGGGCGCGATAGTCCGCTGGCGCGGCCGTCCCGTCGTCGTCGGGCTCGATGCCCAGGTCTTCGTGATGCTGGAACAGCAGGTATCCCATCATCGCCCCCATGACCATATTGAAATAGACGGTGACCACTACTGGAATTGCGATGAGCAGGTAGAAATAGTGCTCAGCAAGGTAGCGCAGTGTTGTGGCAGGCAAGAGCCCGATCGCCCGTTCCGGCCCTTGCGCAGTAATGAACAATACGAAAAGCAAGCCGAAATAGGACCAGCCGATACGCAACGCCAGCTGGAATACCTGGATGGGATCGAGGGCGTCGCGCAAGGAACCGTGGATGGCCAGCAGCATGATGCTGGCCGGCAGCAAACCCGACAGGCAGATGATCAAACCGAAACCCAGCAAGCCGAAATGCCCCAGGCAGCCCACTGCTATGCCGTAGCCCAGCATCAGTCCGAACATCTTGAGCGTGGTCGGATTACCGTCGAACAATTCAGGAATGCTGGGCGGCTGCGCCCTGCCCTGGCTGCAAAACTCGATGACGCGCAGGCCTTGCCGGACTGCCAGCGCAACCACAATGAAGATCGGCAAGAAGATCTGGATGCTCTGCGGGTCAAACAGCATCGCCGATGCGCTGGCCAGGCCGGCAAGCAGGGCCAGGAAAAGCAGTCCGTTCAGCGCGAACGGATAGGCGAAGAATCGGGACAATTGCGACCAGAACGACGGCAGGGCATTACCGACGCCGAGCGCTCGCATTTTTCCGCTGCACAGCGTGCAATACAGCGTATGGGTCGCTTGTCGCGCGGCCGGGAAACATTCCTGGCACAGGAGCGTACCGCAAGCGACGCAATTCCAGTTTGCCGCCCTGTCCGCGTGATACACGCAATAATCTGTTGCCACGATGCCGCACCTTCCACTGAAATGATAACTAAGTAGCCAACATGATAACATTGACTCTCAGCAATTACCATGTCGCCGTCATCATCACTAGCGGCCATACCAGTAGCGCAGATGCTGGGCGCGCCACGTGCTGACATCCACCCGATCGCCGAGCGCGAGCAGCACCGCGCCCGCCTCGTCCGTGCGTTCGCGGCGGATGCCCAGCTCGCCGTAGCGCATCCACACCGTGTCTTTCGGATGGTGGTAGCGATTCCTCCACCCCACCTGGAATACGGCGACGGCCGGACGTACAGCCGCCAGAAAGGCCGCTGTGGACGAGGTGCCGCTGCCGTGGTGCGGCGCCAGCAGCACATCGGCACGCAGCCGATCGGCGCCGCCCAGGACCAGCTCCGCTTCCTGCGCCGCTTCGATGTCGCCGGCCAGCAGGATCGCTGTGCGGCCATTGCTAATCCTTAGCGTGCAGCTGCGCGCATTCGCCTTCAGCCCGGGGTTGGCATAGCTGCCGGCTGCCGGATGCAGCATCTCGAAGCGCACGCCGTCCCACTCCCAGCGCTGTCCCGCGGCGCACTGCAGATGGCGCCTGGCCGCCCGCGCGATCGGGTGACCGGGCGCCAGCGACGAGGCGACCCAGCCCACCTCCTGCTCGCCCAGCACTGCCAGCGCGCCGCCGCTGTGGTCCGTGTCGCTGTGGCTGACCACCATGCCGTCGAGCCGTGCAATGCCGCGCTGCCGCAGGTACGGCAGGATCACGCGGTTGCCGCCGTTGGTCTCCGGCGTGTAGGCAGGACCAGTGTCGTAAAGCAGGCGGTGCCTGCCGGTCTCAATCAGGACGGCCATGCCCTGCCCCACGTCGAAGGCGGTGGCGCGCAATGCGCCGGGCGGCGGGCTGTCCGGCTGCGCGGACAGCAGCGGCAGCCAACAGGCGAGGCCAAGCCAACGCAGCGGCCAGCCGCGCGGGGCCAGCATCCAGGCCGTCCCGCCGAGGGCCAAAGCGAAGCTTGGCCACCCCGGCGCAGGGGCGGACCAGACGGCCAGCGGCAGGACGGAGAGCCGCTGCAGGAGGTCGAGCAGCGCCTCCAGCAGCCAATGGGAGCATTGCAGTACCGGTGCGGCCAAAGGGTCGGGCAGGACGCTGCCCGCCAGCGCCAGCGGAGTGACCAGCAGGCTGATGGCGGGAATGGCAATGGCATTTGCCAACGGGCTTACGAGCGAAACCTGCGAGAACAGCAGCATTGTCAGCGGCACCAGGCCGGCCGTGACGGCAAGCTGGGTCAGCGCGGCCAGGCGGAGGTTCTCGCGGGTGCGGGCCAGCCATGCGGCGTTGCGCCAGGCCGCGGGTCCCGGCGCGGCCGGCGGCGCGCCCGCAGGGTCCGCGGCAGCTGACAGCGACATCCGGCCGACTGTGGCATACAGGATCGCCGCGACTGCGCCAAACGACAGCCAGAATCCCGGCCACATCACCGCCCAAGGATCAAGGATCACGACCACCCCTGCCGCCAGGGCCAGTACGTGCGAAATCGCCGACACCCGGTCCAGCCACACCGCGATGGCTACTACCGCGAGCATGTACAGGGTCCGCTGCGCCGGAACCCCGAACCCGGCCAGCGCGACGTATCCCCACGCGGCCAGGAAACCTGCGACCACCGCCAGCCGCGCGGCGGGCAGCAGCAACGGCAGCTGCCATTCCGGCATGAAGAACGATTTGCGCCACAGCCAGCCGGCCGCCCACGCCGCCAACCCGGCGATCATGGTGATGTGCAGGCCCGAGATGGAAACCAGATGCGAAATACCCGTACGGCTGAATACTTGCCAGTCCTGCTGGGAAATCCCGCGCTGGTCGCCCATCGCCAGCGCGGCGATTACGCCGGCAAATCGTGCGCCGGGCAGCGCGGCATTGATGTGTTGGCGAATCGCATAGCGGGCGCGTTCAACCGCATTGTGCACACTCGGCACGAAACCGGACAGGCGTTCATTGCGCCCCTCGGCGCGTACATAGCCGGTAGCCCGGATGCCCTGCTCCAGCAGCCACAATTCATAGTCGAAGCCGAACGGGTTGGCATTTCCATGCGGCCGCTGCAGGCGTACTTTCAGTCGCCAGCGCTCACCCGGCAGCAAGTCCGGCGCCGGCGCCGCGTTGCCGGGACGCGTCCCCGCGTACCAGGACAGCACAATGCGCGGCGGGACGGCCGATGGCGATTCAACGGCGAAATTGAAGCGCGTGCTGCCATCCTGGCGGTTGGGCAGGCTGTCGATCGTGCCGACGATGTCGAAGTCGCGCCCTTCGTCGGACTTCGCCAGCTCGCTGGACAGGCCAGCCTGCGCAATGAAGGCGGCCCAGGCGAAGCCCAGCAAAGCTCCCGCCGCGGCAACCAGGCATGCGCGGAAAAGGCAGGAGAAAGTGGCCAGGGGCTGCGAAGCGTTCAGCAGCGTCCGCCGCGTCAGCCACGCGCTCCCGGCAGCGGCAAGGATCGCACCGGATGCGCACCCCAGCTGCGTGCCGGCTTCCGGCAATACCGCCTGCGCCTGGAGCCAGGCTACGCCGCCGACCAGGCCGAGGATTGCGCAGCGCATCTCCCCTCCCCGATCGGCTGGCCGGTCAGGCGGCCATCAAGGCCCGCAAGCGCGGCATCACATCCAAAGCATTCCGGGTTGTCACCGTCGCGACTTCACCGGCCTCTTCGCCGCGCAGCCCGGCCAGCGCCTCGCCGATCCCCGCCACCTCGGCCGGCGTATTCACGCCCGGATGCACCCAGGCAGGCGCAATATCCGGCGCATCCGTCTCAACGACGATCGACGACAGCGGCAATTCGGCCGCGAGGCGGCGGATCTGCAGCGCCCGGGTAAACGTCAGGTTGCCGCCGAAGCCAAGCTTGAAACCGGCGTCGATATAGGCCTGCGCCTGCTGGAAACTGCCATTGAACGCATGTGCGATGCCGCCTGCCGGCCCAACCTGGCGCACGTGCTTCAGCACCTGGTCTTGCGACTTGCGCACATGGCACAGGACCGGCAAGTCGAAATCCCGCGCGATCTTGAGCTGCTCGCGCAGGAAGTACACCTGCTTCTCGCGCATATCCGGTTCGCACAGCATCGGAACGAAGAAATCCAGCCCGATCTCGCCGATAGCCACGAAGCGCGGATCGTCCATCGCCTGCGCCACCGCTTCGCGCATGAAGGCCAGGTCATCCTCCACCGCGTGCGGCACGTAGATCGGATGGATGCCCAGCCCGTAACTGCCATTGGGAGCCCGGTGCGCCAGCTCGCGCACCACGGAGAAGTTGGCGCGGTCGACCGCCGGAATCACCACCATCCCCACGCCGCGCTCCTGCGCCTGCGCAGCCAGCGCCAGCGATCGGTCGCCGAATTCATGGGCATCAAGGTGGCAATGGGTATCGATCCACATGGTGCGGGCCTCAGGCAGGATGCAAACCTTCGTCGGTCAGGCGCAGCATGCGGTCGCAGCGCTCTGCCAGCCCGGCGTCGTGGGTCACGATGATGAAGGCCGTCCCCAGGGTGCGCGACAGCTCGAGCATCAGGTCGAACACCTTTTCGGCAGTCGAATGATCCAGGTTGCCGGTCGGCTCATCGGCCAGCACGCAGGCCGGCTGCGTTACCAGCGCGCGGGCCAGCGCCACGCGCTGCCGTTCGCCGCCGGACAATTCGCCCGGCACGTGGGTAACGCGCTTTTCCAGGCCCACGCGCGCCAGCATTTCGCGCGCCTGCTGCTCCGCCTGCGCACGCTTGACGCGGCGGATCAGCAGCGGCATTGCCACATTGTCCAGCGCCGAAAATTCCGGCAGCAGGTGGTGGAACTGGTAGACGAAGCCCAATTCGCGATTGCGCAGGTCGCCGCGCGCCGCCTCGTTCATCGCGGCGAAGTCGCTCCCTTTCAGGACCACGTTGCCGGTGCTGGGCGTATCCAGGCCGCCAAGCAGGTGCAGCAGGGTCGACTTGCCGGAACCGGAAGCCCCGACAATCGCCACGCGCTCGCCGCGCGCCACGGACAGGTCGATCTTTTCCAGTACCTTGACCTTGTAGCTGCCCTGGGTGAAGGTTTTGCCGAGGTCGCGGCAGCTCAATACATTACTCATAGCGCAGTGCCTCCGCAGGTTTGACGTTGGCCGCCCAGCGGCTCGGGTACAAGGTTGCCACGAACGCCAGCACCACGGCCACCACGCCGATCACGCCGACATCGGACCAATGCATGTCCGATGGCACGGAGCTGATTGTGTAAATATCTTTAGGCAAGAACTGCACTCCCAGGAGGTTTTCAATAAATGGAACGATGACGTCGATGTTCAGCGACACCAGCACGCCGCCGGCCACGCCAAGCACCGCGCCGAGCAGGCCGACCAGCGCGCCCTGGATCACGAAGATCTTCTGGATCGAACGCGGCGAGGCGCCGATCGTGCGCAGGATGGCGATATCGGCCTGCTTGTCCGTCACGGTCATGACCAGGGTCGACACCAGGTTGAAAGCCGCTACCGCGACAATCAGCGCCAACACTACGAACATCATGCGTTTTTCAGTTTGCACCGCTGCGAACCAGGTCGCATTGAGTTTTGACCAATCCCGTACAGTCATTTCCTTCGGAACCAGTTTTTGCAGCTCGCCGGCCACTTCCGGCGCGCGGTGCATGTCTTCCAGGCGCAGGCGCAGGCCGGCCGGTCCGTCCAGCCTCAGTAACCTCTGCGCGTCCTCGATATGGATGAAGGCCATGCTCTCGTCGAACTTCTGGTGGCCTGCCACGAACACGCCGGCCACGGTAAAGGTACGCATGCGCGGCACGATGCCGGCCGGGGTTACTGTCCCCTGCGGCAGCACCATGGTGACCTTGTCGCCGAGGCTGACCTGCAGGGCGCGCGCCATGTCGACTCCCAGCACGATGCGGAACTCGCCCGGCCGCAGGTCGTTGAAGCTGCCGTAGCGCGTAGTCTTCGCCAGGTCGGACACGTTCGGCTCCGCCTCGGGCAAAACGCCGCGCACCACGGCCGGGCGCAGCGCCTCGCCACCGTGCGACAGCATGGCTTCGGCCTGGACAAACGGCGCGGCGCCCTTCACTTCAGGATTGCTTTGCAGCTTTTGGGCCAACTCTTGCCAGTTCGGCAAGCTGGTGCCGCGCTCGAATACTTCGACGTGGGCCAGCACCGACAGCATGCGGCCGGTAACGTCCTTGCGGAAGCCGTTCATCACCGACAGGATGATGATCATGGCGCCCACGCCCAGTGCGATGCCGCCGACCGAAATCAGCGAGATGAAGGAAATGAAGCTGTTGCGGCTATTGCGCTTGCCCGCACGGGTATAGCGCAAGCCGACGATCCATTCGAATGGCAGGTTTTTACTCATAACGCAGGGCCTCCGCAGGTTTGACGCGGGCGGCCCACCAGCTTGGATAAAGGGTCGATACAAGGGATAGCAGCAAGGACGTCACGCCAATCGAGGCGACATCGGCCCAGCGCAGGTCGGAAGGCACGGCACTGATGAAATAGATTTCCTTGGACAGGAAGTGCATGCCGAACAGGCTTTCAAACATGCCCACGATCACGCCGACGTTGAGTGCCAGCAGCACGCCGCAGATAACGCCGATGGCCGTGCCGAATACCCCGACCAGCGCCCCCTGCACCACGAAAATCTTCATGATGGAGAATGGCGACGCGCCCAGCGTGCGCAGGATCGCGATATCGGCCTGCTTGTCCGTCACCGTCATCACCAGCGTGGCCACCAGGTTGAAGGCCGCCACTGCAATAATCAGGGTCAGGATAATGAACATCATGTTCTTTTGCGACTTCACCGCGGCGAACCAGCCCGAATTCAGCTTGGTCCAGTCGCGGATCACCAGGTGGCCCGGCAGGACGGTGCGCAGTTCATTTGCCACGGCCGGGGCCTTCTGCATGTCCTGCAGGCGCAGGCGCATGCCGAAAGGGCCGCTGACGTTGATCAGTTCCTGCGCATCGCCCAGGTGGATCAGCGCCAGCCCGGAATCGAATTCGTTATGTCCGGACTCGAAAGTTCCGGCCACGATGAACGAGTGCATGGTGGGCGCCATGTTCGAAGTGGAATTCCCCTGCGCCATTGCCAGCGCCACCTTGTCGCCCGGCTTCGCTTCCAGCTCGCGCGCCAGTTCCTCGCCCAGGATGATGGTGGAAGTTCCGGCTTGCAGTGCCTCCAGGGCGCCCTGTTTCATCTGCTTGCCGATGTCGGACACCTTTGGCTCCTCGCCCGGCAGCACGCCGCGCACAATGGCAGGACGCATCAAGTCACCGCCATGCACCAGCATTCCCTGCAATTCGATGAACGGCGCTGCGCCCTTCACCTGCGGGTTGCGCGCCGCGGAAGCGGCGGCGGTACGCCAGTCGCCCAGGCCGGCTCCGCTCACCTCATAGACTTCCACATGGCCCAGCACGGACACCATGCGTTCGGTCACCACCGTCTGGAAGCCGTTATAGACGGACAGCACCACAATCAGGGCGGTGACGCCAAGAGCGATGCCTGCCATCGAAATCGCGGAGATGAAGGAGATGAAACTATTGCGCCCATTGCGCCTGCCAGCGCGTGTGTAGCGCAGGCCAACCAGCCATTCAAACGGCATTTTTATTTAAATTGATACAGTAAAGCCCGCAGTTTGCCATATAAAGAGATTCCACTACAATGCCGCATGGCTTCCACGACCGTCGTACTCCCTTTCGCATTACCGCCCGCCGAACTGGCCCCGGAACTTTCCCGCAACCTGCAGGCCCCGGCTCTCGCGACATTACTTTCGCGCAACAGTTTGCTAAAAAAGCATGTTGCCGGCGACGAAAGCCGCGTTCTGCCGCACGAAGCGTGGCTGGCCCGTGAGCGCGGCGCGCTGGCCGCGGCCGTCATGCAGGGCTTTGGACTGGCGCCGCAAGAAGGCTATTGGTTCATCGTCCACCCGGTGCACATCCAGCTCGCCCGCAACCACCTGGTGCTGGCGGATGCGCGCCGCCTGCGCCTGGACGAGGCGGACTCGCGGGTGCTGTTCGAACTGGCCAAGCCCTATTTCGACGAATTGGTGTGGGGCGATGCCGAGACCTGGTTCATGCGCGCTGATGGCTGGCAAGGCCTCGATGCCGCTTCGCCGGATGCGGCCTTGGGCAGCAACCTGGCCGACTGGATGCCGGTCGGCCCCACCGCGCTGGCCTTCAAGAAGCTGCAGAACGAGATCCAGATGCTGTGGCACGAGCATCCGGTCAACGAGGCCCGCCAGCAGCGCGGCCTGGCGCCGGTCAATTCGTTCTGGATGTGGGGCGGCGCCGGCGCCGGCTCGGCCGCCGGTGCCGGCGCCCCGCCGCGTGCACTCGCAGTCGCCGCGGGCGCAGCGCCTTCGTGGCTGGCAGCCTTGGCGACGCCCGCTGCGAAGGTGGCGCCGGGAGAAAACGGCGCCGTTGTACTGCCCCAGTTAATCCCCGCCGCAGCCGGCAACGACTGGGGCGCCTGGCTGGGCGCCATGCAGCAACTGGAACACGAATGGTTCGCCCCGCTGTTGGCCGCCTTGCGCGGCGGCAGCACCAATGAACTGACAATGATCCTGACCAGCCGCGAAGGCTGGACCGAAATCCGCACCAGCAAAGCTGCCCTGCGCAAATTCTGGCGCGCACAGAACCTGAAGAATCTCACGCAATGACCCGTATCGCCATCCGTCCCTGCCCATCGCAGGAAACCGAACTGCTGCGCCAGGGCGGCGTCCACCCGGTGCTGGCCCGCCTGTTTGCCGCGCGCGGCCTGAACAACCCGGCAGACCTTTCCAGCGAACTGGCGGCCCTGATCCAGCCTTCCGGCCTGCTGCACATCGACCACGCCGCCGAATTCCTTGCCGACTCCATCGCAGCCGGCAAACGCATGGTCATTGTGGCCGACTATGACTGCGACGGCGCCACCGCCTGCGCCACTGCCATTCGCGGCCTGCGCGCCATGGGCGCCAAGGTGGACTTCATCGTCCCCAACCGCTTTGAATACGGCTACGGCCTGACGCCGGAAATCGTCGAGCTGACCGCGCGCGAGAAGTCGCCCGACATCATCATCACGGTCGACAATGGCATTGCCAGCATCGAAGGCGTGGCGGAAGCCAAGCGCCGCGGCATCGACGTTGTGGTCACCGACCACCACCTGCCAGGCGACAGCCTGCCCGATGCCCGCGTCATCGTGAATCCCAACCAGCCCGCTTGCGGCTTCCCGTCCAAGCACCTGGCCGGCGTGGGCGTGGTGTTCTACGTGCTGCTGGCACTGCGCGCGGAACTGCGCCGCCGCGGCGTGTTCGACGCCCAGACCCAGCCCAAGCTGGATGCCCTGCTGGACCTGGTTGCGCTGGGCACCGTCGCCGACGTGGTACGCCTGGACACCAATAACCGCATCCTCGTCGGGCAGGGCCTGAAGCGCATGCGCGCGGGCCGCATGCACCCCGGCGTGGCGGCGCTGTTCCGCGTTTCCGGCCGCGCCGCGCACACCGCCTCTCCATTCGACCTCGGCTTCGCCCTCGGCCCGCGCCTGAACGCGGCTGGCCGGCTGGAGGACATGTCGCTCGGCATCGAATGCCTGCTGACGGACGATGAAACCCGCGCTTGGGAGCTGGCGCAGCAGCTTAACGACATCAACCTGAAACGCCGCGAGATCGAGGCGGAGATGCAAGACGCCGCCCTGCTGCACCTGGATGATTTCCAGCCAGCCGACAGCACCACCATCTGCGTCTACGACGACAGCTGGCACCAGGGCGTGATCGGCATTGTCGCCTCGCGCCTGAAAGAACGCTTCTACCGCCCGACGATTACCTTCGCTCCTGCCGGCGACGGCATGATCAAAGGTTCCGGGCGCTCGATCCCCGGCTTCCACCTGCGCGACGCACTGGACCTGGTCTCCAAGCGTGCGCCGGGCGTGATCGACAAATTCGGCGGCCACGCCATGGCGGCGGGCCTCAGCTTGCGCGCCGAAGCCTTCGAGCATTTCTGCGCCGCCTTCGAGGCGGTTGGCCAGGCCTGGCTCACCGAGCCGCAGCTGGAACGCGTGGTGGAGACTGACGGCCCGCTGGAAGAAAACTGCTACACGACCCAGTTCATCGAACTGCTCGACGGCCAGGTCTGGGGCCAGGGCTTTGCGCCGCCGGTGTTCTGCGATGAATTCCGCGTGCTAAGCCAGCGCATCCTGAAAAACCGCCACCTCAAGCTGATGCTGGAAAAGAAAGGCGTGCGCTACGACGCGATCTGGTTCGGCCATACCGATGCGCTGGGCGAGCGGGCCCGCGTTGCTTTCCGCCTGGACGCCAACGAATACAACGGCGTGACCCGCGTCCAATTGCTGGTGGAGCACGCCGAATCGGCCTGATCACGGCTTTTTGCAGTCGCAAATGCGTTCGCCCTTGTCGAACACGATGCGCCACTTGCCCGGCGCTTCCAGTCGCCAGACGGAATTGAAACGCGAGGTGACCTTGCCTTGCGGGTCGCGCACCGGGCCCGAGGAATGCGCCAGGGTGCCGGAATCAAGGACCTCGACCTGGTCGGGTTCCCAACTGAACGGCGCTTCCGGCTTTTCGTAGAGGGGCTTCCATTCCGCTGCGACGGTATCCTTGCCGCGCAGGACCTTGGGACCGTTGTAGAAGATCGCTTCGTCCGCGAGGAAGGCCGCAAAAGCCTGGTGGTCACGCTTCGCCATCGTAGCCGCGAAGGCGCGCTCGGTGTCGGCCACCTGCTGCTTTAACTGCGCATTGTTGGGTGGTGCATGCATGCTGGTGCAGGCCGTCGTCGCTGCGAAAGCCGCCAGCAGGATCATCTTCTTCATATCGTCCCCTCGCTTTAGAGTGTCGCCAAATACTAGCAAAGCTGATAACGCAAGTCATCCCTTTCGCCAGTCGGCTGCGTTGCCAGCAGCGCGTCGTACCCAAGGCGCGAGCCAGCACCCAGCTGCGCCGCCGCACTCGCGCCGGGGCTGATGTGCACGCGAGCCTCGGCCTCAAAGCCGCCATCGCCCGCCAACGATTGCCATAACTGCGCCAGCGCCAGCGCATCGCGCCCGCCAGGCAGGAAGGCCTGGGCTGACTGCCGGCCGAGCGGACCGGCATGGACGCGCACGGCGCGATCGATGCGCCACAATCGTTCACCGAGCAGCGCCCCGTCGCCACAGCATGAGTTGCCGCTACCAAGCGCAGTTGCCTGCGCGGGCGGCAGCCTCTCCCAACGGCCGGCAAATTGTTCGATCCGCACCGGCACGCCCAAGGCATGCGAAAGCTGTTCGCCGAGCGCCCTTGCCCTCAGCGGTCCGCGTTGCAGCGGCGCCGCAGGCAACGGCGTATATTCGGGCCGGCTTTCGCGCCAAGCCTCGCAAAATGCATCGATTGCCGGCGCCGACAGCAGGTCGATGAAGGCGCGCGCCGCAAGGCCTCCGGCCCGAGCCACGGCCTCGGTGTAGTAGTACGGCAGCGCCCCGGCCATGCCGAGCAAGCCTATGCAAGCGGGGGTAACGGCGCTGCCATCCAGCTGCGCGACATCGCTGGCGGGGAAAGCCAGCGACAGGCTGTTGCGCCACGCCGGCGCATCAAGCAAAGCTGCCAACTGGTAGACGGCATAGCCATGCGCCCCTGCCTCGCTCACTCCAGCAATGTGCCGGCATTCCTCGCTTTGCATCGCATCAGCTCCTCGCCAGTATCGGCCGAAGCCAGCACCAGCCGGGTAAAGGTATTCATGTGCGCGCATTCACCGAAAAAGCGGTCCATGACTTGTCCAAACAGCAGCAGGCCGCATCCTGCGAATGCCGCTGCATCCACTTGCAGCCGGATTTCGGTTCCCGCCAGCGCCGTGGCCCGGCCCGGGCGCAGCAGTACGGTCCGGGCGTGCAGCTTGCGCACTGCATTGATGATTGTGCGGCTCGCCGGGGAATTGTCGATGGCCTGGGTTGCCATCAACTCGCGCAGCGCGACTGCATCAAGCGGCAAGTGGTCCAGCGCCAGCAACGAGTTGAGCTGCCAGCGGCAGCCCGCCCCCCGGGCCGGTCGCGCCAGTACCTTGCCGCGCTCGCAGCAGGTCACATCGATGGAAGCGACCGTGCCCGCCGGCCAGGCATGGGCGCCATGGAAGGCGATGCGCCATTCATGGCCGGCCGGCGCACCTTCGACCCGGCGCGCACTCCACCCCAAGTCCTCCGCTCCGCCAACGTGAACCCGGTCGATGCTGAAGATTTCCACTTCGGGCGAAATTGAAACCACGTATTCGCTTTGGCGACCGTCAATCCTCACTGGCGCGGCAGCTATCCGCTGCAGGCATGGGCGTGCCGCCCACCCAGCGCGCAGATGGCTGGCTTGAAGGGTCTGCAGAAGGCTCGCAGCGCGAACTGGCAGCTTTAACTGTCCGCGCCGGGCTCCAGCAAACGGGGAAAGGTCCAGTCGCAGGACATTGAAGCGTGAAGGAAAATTGAAATACTCGCGCAGCAACGCCAGCCCGGCATGCGCACCCGGCGCACGCGGGAGCAGCGCTTGCGCCGGGTCGAGGCCAGTTGGCGCCAGCGGCCAGCGCCCGAGCGAGCGCCACTCGCCCTCCCCATCGGCGCAGAAGGCCGCGGCGCGGGTTCCGCCCGCCTCGTCCAGCATGGCGCTGCGCAACGCCGCGCTGAAGGCGGCGTCACCGTCGATGAAGATATCGACGGTGTTGGCGCGGCGCGCGCCGGTATCGACCGCGAACTCGATCGAGGCCGGCGTGCCGGGACAATATTGGGCGGTCAGGATCGCGGCATGTGCCTCAGGGCCGACACGGCACTCCGGAAAGGGGCGCAACTGCTCCGCGAAATGCAGTTCAAGCAAGTGCTCATCCTGCTGGCAGCGCGCCCTCTGCAAAGCTAGTGCCGTACGCGCGTGGAGGGTGGCGACGCCCTGCACCAGGCGGTCGACATGTGCGTCCGGCGGCCAGTCCCCTGCGCCAAGTTGCCGCGCCAGGCCGGGATGCCGCTCAGCCATACCGGCGGCATTGGCCCGGAAGCGCCGCAATTGCTGCTCCAGCGCCGGAAGGATTTTCTCCATCGCGCGTCCCTGTTCGATGATTTTGTGCAATATTGACAGCAGGCGGCAAGCCCCGTTTTGACTCCGCACAAACACATTCAACTTGAAATAGATGCGAAAATGGAGTATAAATAATCCATAAACGGAGGAAATATGAATCCCGCCTTTGCCTACCCCAACAGCGAATACGCCATCCCCCAACCGGTCGACCTGAGCCGCAAAGAGGAACGTGAACGCCTGTCGCACGCCGCCCTCAAAGGCTTCTTCAAACTGGCCGCCGCCTGGAAACTGCGCGACGACGACGCCCGTGAATTACTGGGCGGACTGTCCAGCAGCGCCTTCTACGAGTGGAAAAAACATCCCGACCGCGTGCTTGAAGTCGACCGCATCACACGCATTTCCTACCTGCTGGGCATCTACAAGTCCCTGCACATCATTTACGGCGACAAGCTGGCCGACGAATGGGTCAGCCTGGCCAACCGCAACAGTATTTTCGGCGGCCGAACCCCGCTCGACTACATGGAAGCCGGCGGCCTGCTCGCCATGCAAACCGTGCGCCAATTGCTCGACGCTCGTCGCGGAGGCCTGTAATTGCCGCCATTCCGCCTGCTGCGCCAATTCGACACCGTGCGCCTGATTCCCTCGCGCTTCGTCTACAAAGAAGATTCCGTGCTGGCCGCCCTCGCCGATAACGACGCCGAGCTGCAGCAGCTATTTGAACTTGACAACGCCACCAATGCCCGCCTGCGCGCGGAACACGGCGGCGCCCTCGGCATTGGTATCGAAGAACTGGTCTACTACGTACCCAACTACCGCAGCATCAATGCCGCCTTCACCTATGCCCGCCCGCAAGGCAGCCGTTTCAACGACGGCCAGCGCGGCGCCTGGTATTGCGCCTTCGAGCACGAAACGGCACTGGCGGAAGTGATCTTCCACAAGACGGTGGAATACGCCGAGATCGACCGCTTCGACGACAGCGTCAGCTACCAGGCCCTGCTCTCGGACTTCAGTGCCCAGTTCCACGACATTTGCGGCCAGCCTGAATATGCCGACTGCCTGGACCCGGACAGCTACGTCGCCTCGCAACGCCTGGCCCGCAGCCTGCTGGCCGAAGGTTCGACCGGCGTCATCTACCCGAGCGTACGGCGCGAAGGCGGCACCAACCTGGCCTGCTTCCGCCCGGCGCTGGTAGGCAATGTTCGCAAAGGCCCGGCGTATCGGTTAACATGGCGGGGTTCGCCGGCGGCCATCGTCGAGCAGATTCCCACGATTTAAGAGTTGAACATGCAGCTGAAACCAGAAAAAGACGCGGAGCTCCGCGCCAAAGTGAACCGCGAAACCGCACGCATCCCGTGGAGCGAACTGCTCAAGCACTTCGCCCAGGGCAATGTGGTGTGGGTGGCCGATGAACTGGACCTGGTGGACGTCGCCGTGCGCATCGCCCACGACGACAAGACCAGCATTTCGGCCTGGATGCAGGCCGGCCAGGTCGCCAAAGTCTCCGACCAGCAGTGCCAGGAATGGATCGCCAGCGACGCCCACCTGTGGGCCAGCGTCGTCAGCCCGTTTATTCTCGTCCAGCAGGAGAAGCGGAAGCCTCACTGAAGCCAGGCAGGGGGGTCCTTACCGTCCAGGTTTCGGCGAACGCCTCCGCCTCTTTCCTGACGGCGGCAGGCAACTGCGCTGCCAACTCTTTATGTTCCTTGCGGCGCTCCCACAGACCGTATTTTTCGGCCAGCGCAAGGTACGTATAAGCGATGCGCAAATCCTTTTTGACGCCGAGTCCGTTGGCGAATAAGGAAGAGAAGCTGAGGAACGCCGTCCGGTTCTCAGCCAGGGCTGCACGTTTGTACAACTCGATCGCCTTGGGATAGCTTTGCTGCACACCTTGCCCTAGTTCGTACATTTCGCCCAAGTTATTGATGGCAGCGCCATATTCCTGCCTGGCGCCGATCGCATAAAACTTCAAGGCCAGCGCGCGATCGATGGCGACTTTGCCGTCAGTATTGTATGCCTGGCCCAAGGCAAAGGCCGACCGCGCCGACAGCTCCGCGTTACCGGCCCATAGTTCGATGGCTGCTGGCACATCGGCACTGCCGCCCAAACCGTAGTACAACATCTCCGCCAAGAAGTACGTAGCGTCCGGATCATGCTTCGCGTGCGCCTTCTTCATCCAGTCCCTCGCCATCACGAGATCTTGCTTTACAGCGAACCCGTACCGATACATGCGCCCGAGGTTCATCATCGCAGCGGCATCTCCGTGTTCAGCCGCAGCTCGCAAGTATTCAAGGGCGAGCGCCTTGTCAGGCAAGCTCATCACTCCGCTCTCAAAATAGAAGCCGGGCAATGATTGCTCTTTATTGGAAAGGCTCAACAAGTGGAGCAGCTCAGCGACGATGCTCGCGCCATCATTTTCCTGGCTCGCAAACAATTCCCAGAGCTTGGTCTGCTGAACATCCGCTTTGACGCCAATACCCTGCCGATAATAGGACACAAGTTCTTCCTGCGCAGCGGTAAGTCCCAGTCCCGCGGACGCACGCATCAGCGCGAACGCTGTTGCATGGTCTTCTTCGACACCCTTGCCATGCCTGTATAGACTTGCCAGGTTATACAAGGCAATTTCATCCCCGTACTCGGCGGCCTTGCGGAACCATTCCGCAGCCAACTGTGCATTCGCAGGCAGTCCCAGGCCAAGCAAATAACAATTCCCCGCCTCATTCTGGGCGCCCGCATGGCCTTGACTGGCTGCGGCCAGGAACAATTGCGCCGCCCTGGCAGGGTCTTTCGGAACAGATTGCCCTTCCCGATACATCATCCCCAATTTGTACTGCGCCGGCGCCGACCCGCGTTTTGCAGCGTTTCGCAAGGCATATAGGCCTTCGTCGCGTTCATCGATAAGCAGTAAATTCATTGCAATGACGGCCTCGGGCTCTGGCCTGTCAAGGCGGGCCAGTTCGGCTTGCGCCAGAATGTAGGGAATGCTGGCCCGAATGCCATTGGCATTAAGCCAGCCAAAAGCCTTCCGTGCTGCCGTCGTATCCTTCCTGGTCAAGGCAAGCTCGCCCACCTGGAACCAATAATCGTTCAATGCCATCACCGCCGCATCCGCTGGCATTGCCCTGGCAATCGCCTCTACTTCGGCCGCATCCAGCGTGCCAGCCTGCAAGGCGAGTAATGGCAGGGGCCAGGGGCCCCGTGGATGACGCTTTGCCTTGGCCATCAACTCTTCCGGCACATGCCTTCCCGCACGCTGCAATAAAGTCAGGAGGCGCAATGTATCGAAACCATTCACCTGCGCCACCACTGACTTGGCCTTGTAGGAGCGCTCCATGTCGGAGGCGGCACCAGCCAGATCGCCGGTCACCCAGCGTGCGGTCACCTGCTCTGCAAGCTGAGGCGAATTGTCCGCAAGTTTGCCGGCTGCCAGTACGGACAGTGCACCGGCACCATCACCCGCAACCAACAGACTGTAGGGAGTGCACTCAATCGCCTTCGGATCTTTTTGCTCGCTTAGCAAGCGCTTATGCAGGGCCTCTCCCTCGAAGACGCTATTAGTCCTCAGTGTGGGCCTGATTGCAAAAAACATCGTCGCGTATGCGCATGTATCCTGCAGCGAAACTTCCGCTGGTTTCTTCCCTTGGGATCTGCTCCTATATGCGACCATGCCGTCCCACATTAATGCAAGCTGGAAGTCGCGATACGGGAATCCGGCCACGCTTGGAGGCGACAGCTGATCGTCCGTCACCTTGAAAGTGCCGGACAGGAACTCCTGCAGTTTCTTCGATGTTTCGTGCAGGGCCGGCATATCCGAGGCCGGGACCCGGCTTTCCTTGATGCGGTAATCGAGCTGGTAATCGATCAGATTGCCGCGCAAGATATAGTCATCATGCGCTGCCAGGTACGGACTATCGAGCTGGCGGCCAGCAGGCGGAACGTTGAGGCGCAGCGCTTTCGGCAACTCCATGGTGAGCCGGTAGCGGCTACGGTATTTCCCTGAAGCCGGCACGAAGGGATAATTCCTCGCAATTTTGGCCGGTATGTCAAGGCTCCCCTCGAGTATCCGGGTGTCGTACGAAATTTTGTAAACCTGATCTTTATGCTCAACCGGCTTGGGCACGGAATAGCGCGCCGTCATTACGAAGCGGCCGTTTTCTTCCGCCACAGTCGGCGCTTCCAGCAGTGTCACCCCTGGGTACTGCTTTTCATACAGCTCCAGCGCCCACTTGCGCTGCAATGGCTGCGACAGGCTGCTGAAATGGCGGCGCGCCCACGCTGCGTAATCGCCCCAATAATAACGCTTCGCCAGCAGCGTGCCAGCGCCGTCGAACTGCGGCACAGCAAGGTTCTCGCTCAGCTCGAAATGCGGCACTTCGCTGCTATCGACTGGAATCGCCAGCAAGGCCGATGTCGCGGGATCCACCACCAGGCCCGAGCCGCCGGCGAGGGCAGGCCGAAGGTCAGCCAGTGCCTCGGTTTGCCCGGTCTGTGTCGGGTCGACAAAATAGTCGCGGCCATCGATAGTGACGCGCACGATCACATGGTCAAACCAGGATGGCGATGGCTTGACCCGCGCAGGAAGCCGCGGCGCGGATGCGGAAACCAGAACTGGCTTGGCCTCGATCCCCATCTGGCGCAGCAAAGCCACAAGTAGCCGACTCTTGTCCTTGCAATCGCCATAGCGGTTGCGCAGCACCACTTCCGGCAACTGCGGACGATGCGAATTTTCGCCGATGGACACGCTGAAGTAGCGCACTTCATCCTGCACCCAGCGCAAGGCTGCAGTTGCGCGGGCCGTTTGAGTACCGCCTTTTGCCAGGCTATCAGCCAGTGCGGCCAGCTGCGGGGTCGATTTCGCAGGTTCAAACAAGGCTGACGCCCACTGCGCCACGGCTTTCCAGTCGGCGAACTCGCTGAACTGCAAAATGCGCCCAGGCATGTATTCAGCCGGCGTGGACGGCTCTCCTTCCAACGCAGCCAGCTCGCGCCCATCGAACGTAAGCCGGGTATTTTCGCCGACTTCCTCTACGCGAGGCTCGAGCTTGCCGGTGACGAAATCCCCCAATTGCGTCCACCCGATCGAACGTTTGCGCGGATACGTGACGACCAGGCGGCGCTGCTCGGCCGGGAATTCGCTGTCCCACGCCTCGACGCGATGCATTTTCCCCCCGAATACGGGGTTCGCACCTTCAATGGTGTAGGTTACCCACAACGTGTCGCCGATGCGCACGTCGCGCAACAGCATCTGCATGGTCTTGGCCCCGCCATATACGCCCTTTTCCAGGCCTTCTTCACGTTCGAGCGCTCGGATGCTGACGGTCGCGGTATGGTCGATCAACTGGCCCTTGCGAATGATCGCCACACGATGGATCAACAGGTGCTGGTAAGCCGGGACGTAGGTCAATGCATACTGACCAATGCCGGCCAACGCACTCTGGTCATTGACCAACACTGCTCGGTTATACAGGGTTGCGGTCGTTGCACCCGCCCAGACCTGCGTTTCAGACACCAGGTCGACGACGGGATCTGTCTTCTCGCTTGCAGACGCGCGCAGCGGCGCCACTACCCAGGCAGGCAAGGCTGCCTGCCGGACGAAATCTTGCCCCTTGATGGCGACAGGCGCCGCGTATAAAGGAGCCGCCGCAAGCGCCACAACAGAAGTGGCTGCAAGGTATCTAAAAGATTGCATCAAAGTTCCCGAAGTTAACCTTGGGAAAATTATAAACTATGCAATCAGTTTATTGGCAAATCAAACAATATTTCATACGCACCATCGCCGCGCTCCTGGACGAAGTCGAGCCCGGCTTCACGCGCAAGTGCCAGCTTGCCTGGCGCCGACCGGAAAATCACCGGTCCCTTGGTACGCGCCGGGGCAAACCGCCAGCTATGCGCGGCGCCATTGGCGGCGCGGGACAGGTGCTGCACCGATTTGATGTAAGCAATCAGCACCGCACGGTTATTGTCCGGCGAAGCGAAGATCGTCTTGCTGCCATCCAGCCCCGGGAACCCGCCACCGCCGCTGGCGCGGAAGTTATTGGTCGCGACGATGAACTCCTGCCCAGGCTGCACCGGCCTTCCGCGCCAAGTCAATTCCTTAATGCGCTGGCCCGGCGGCTGCGTCACATCGATCTGGTAGCGCACGTCCGGGTCGGTCAGCATGTCGAAATTGAAGCCAGCGAAGGCGGCGTTGACCAGCTCCTGCGGTTCGCTGCGGGCTGGATCGATGATATTGAAGCGGCCGGCAGACTTTTCCAGCCAGGCCTTCAGCGTTGCGCCATCGACTTTCACGGCGTGCAAGTCGTTCGGGTACAGGTAAAGGTCAGCGGCATTGTTCAGGGCCATCTGGCCGGGAGCGACGTCTGTGTAATCGGCCGCGCCCGCCGCGCCGGTCTTGAATGGCGCCGACATGGACAACACAGGCAACTGCGCATATTGCGGCAGGTTCGCCTGCACATGCCGCCGCACATAGTCGGCCTGCGCCTGGTTCACAATCTGGATCGCCGATACGTCGCCCACGTCGGCAAAATAGGCCGACATGCGGAAGTCCGTATCGCCAATCGGCGTTTTGACGTAGGCGATAGTCGCCTCGTGTTCGGCCTTTACCAGCGCGGCGATTTCCGGGTCAGGGTCAACGAAGCTGCGGTCAGGACGCTGGATGCTGCGCGTTTCAACCTTCGCTGAGCCGGCATCGGACACCCAGCGCTCGCCGTCGTGACGCAGCGCAAGCTGGACCACACCCAGGTGCTTGCCCCAAAGTCCAGGCATCACTGTCGGCACCCCATGCACCCGCCCCTGGACCTTGTCGACGCCAGGCAGGTTGAACCCAGCAGCCTTGCCGGCCGCATTCGGGAATACGTCGTGCGAATGCCCCAGCAACAGCGCATCGATGCCGGGCACCTGCGCCAGGTACAAGCTGCCATTCTCCATTGCAGGCGCGTAGGCCGCGCCATCCAGGCCAGCGTGCGAAATGGCCACGATCACGTCCGCGCCCTTGGCGCGCATCTCGGGGATGTAGCGTTGCGCAGTTTCACGCCAGCCTTCGGTGCGCACACGCCCCTCAAGCCAGCGCTTGTCCCAGCCCATGATCGCCGGGGTCGTGAAGCCGATGATGCCCACCTTGAGCGTCGCCTCAACGGGTCTGCCATCCGGTCCGGTCGCGCTCACACGCTTGTCGAGAATGCGATAAGGCTCGAACAGCGGCACGCCGCTGCGGGCATCAACCACATTCGCCAGCACCACCGGGAACGCCGGGCCGGCGCAAGGCTGGGCGCGGGCCGAAGCTCCTTCCGCGCCAAAGCGGCTAGCCGTGACCTGGCCCAGGAAATCCAGTCCCCAATTGAATTCATGGTTGCCGACCGAGCCACCTTCGAATCCGAGTACGTTCATGGCCTTGTAAATGGCCAGCGCTTGGCCGCAACCAACTGGCGCTACCAGCGCCTGGTAGTCGCCCAGCGCGGTGCCCTGGATCGTGTCGCCGTTGTCGAGTAGCAGCGAATTCGGGAATTCCTTGCGCGCCTGGCGGATCAGGGTCGCCGTGCGCTCCAGCCCCAGCGAGGCGTCCGGCGCCAGTTTGTAGTAGTCATAGCTGCGGACATTGGCATGCAGGTCCGTCGTTTCAAGAATGACGAACGCGGCTTGCGAGCCTTGCGGCGGCTTGGCTGGAATGCTGCTGCAGCCGGCCAGGAAGGCGGCGGCTGGAACGAGAAAAAGGAGGCGCATTGACTGTCTTTTGAATTGAAATTTACCGATGAATATTTGCCTTGCGCCACTGACGTAGCCCTTGCAATCCAAAGAATTGCACATTGCACTCGGGGGCGCAGCGCACCGGCTTGCAAAATTATATGGAATCTTTGCAAATGCGCCACGTTGACGCAAATAAATGTTCGATTGTCAATACTCGGTCGTATGATCCATCTCAACTTTCAGCCATCCGCCAAAAGGAAAAGATCATGAAACTCCGCACCGCGCTTACCTCGATCCTGCTCCTCACAGCATCACTTGCGCAAGCGGGCCCCAACCTGGTCTTGAATGGAAATTTCGAGAATCTTGACGTCAGCATGTGGACCATTGCCAGCCCGGGCGGCGGCGGCCAGGCCTTCGACCGGGACGTAACAGGCTCCCCGCTGGCGGACGGCAGCAACCGCGTCTTCGGCGACTTGAATACTACCGAGCTTGGCTTCTTGCGCCAAACGATTACCACGATTGCCGGCGCCACCTACCAGCTCAAGTTCGACCTGCAGCGCTGGACCACCGATCCGCAATTCCCGCCGGATAACCAGGCCCAGGTCAAATTCGGCGCCGCCACGGTCTTCAACGAAGCGGATATTGCCGGCGACTGGGGCACGCATACCCTGATCGTGACCGCCCTTTCGGCAAGCACCCTTCTTGAATTCGGCAACTTCAACAACGACCCGATCTACTGGAACCAGCTCGACAACATCAGCCTTGAATTCCTGCGCGGACCGAACGACCCGGGTGACCCGGATTTGCCCGAACCAGCCTCCCTGGCGCTGCTGGCCGGTGGCCTCGCGGCCCTGGGCTACAACCGCCGCCGCGCCGCCCGTTCCTGAACCATTCCATCCACTGAAACGGTTGCAGCGCCCCAGCCGGGGCGCCTGCACCTGCAAGGAGGCTGCATGTCCGAACCGTATCTCGCAGAAATCCGGATGACGGGATTTCAATTTGCCCCCAAGGGCTGGGCCCTGTGCAATGGCCAGATCCTGCCAATCAACCAGAACCAGGCGCTGTTCTCCATATTGGGCACCACCTACGGCGGCAACGGCCAGACCACATTTGCCCTGCCCGACCTGCGTGGCCGCGTACCGGTCCATATGGATGCCGGCTTCGGCCTGGGCCAGCAGGGGGGCGCAGCCAGCCACACCCTGAGCGCCAGCGAGATGCCGGCACACACTCATAGCCTTGGCATTTCGACGGCAGTCAGCCACCAGGCCGACCCGAGCGGGCGCGTGCTGGGCAATGTCGAAGCCGGTGCGCTCAACTACTACGCGCCGCAAGACAGTACCGCCACCCTGGCGCCCAGTACGGTCGGCAATTCCGGCGGCAGCCAGCCGCACGAGAATATGCAGCCCTACCTGGCCATCAATTTCATCATCGCGCTGCAGGGCAGCTTCCCCTCGCAGTCCTAGACCAGACCGGAGCCGGCGCATGGATAACTTCATCGGCGAGATTCGCCTGTTCGCGGGTAACTTCCCGCCCCTCGGCTGGGCATTTTGCGACGGCAGCCTGCTGTCGATAGCGCAGAATACCGCCCTGTTTGCCCTGATCGGCACCACCTACGGCGGCAACGGGCAAACCACCTTTGCCTTGCCCGACCTGCGCGGGCGCGTGCCGCTGCACCAGGGCACGCAGCCCGGCACCGGCAACAGCTATGTCATCGGCCAGCAAGCGGGCGTCGAAACGGTGACCCTGAACAGCAACCAGATCCCGGTCCATAGCCACAGCGCGAGCGCCAGCACGGCGGTGCCGCCAGCCACCGGCACCGGCATCAACCTGGCCGGACCGACGACTTACGTACCGGCCGCGCCGGCAAAGCCCAGGTTTTACGCGCCTGCCGCTTCCAGCGCTGTGGCCATGTCGCCCCAGGCGATCCAGCCGGCCGGAGGCAACCAGCCGCATAACAATATGGCGCCCTTCCTGGCGGTCAGCTTCATCATCGCCATTGAAGGCATCTTCCCATCGCAGAACTAGCCGAGGAGTCCAGCATGGCAGAGCGTTATATCGGCGAAATCCGCATGTTCAGCGGTAATTTCGCACCCGTCGGTTGGGCTATGTGCAATGGCCAGCTACTCCCCATTGCGCAGAACACCGCGCTGTTTTCCATTCTCGGCACCACCTACGGCGGAAATGGCAAAACCAACTTCGCGCTACCGGACCTGCGCCAGCGCATTCCAATGCATGCCGGCAGCGGGCCTGGGCTCAGTCCGCGCGACCTGGGTGAGCAAGGCGGCGCGGCCACAGCGACGCTGACCGCACTCGAAATGCCTTCACACAGCCATGGCATGACCGCCTCCAGCGCCACCGCCTCGGTGCAATCACCGGCCAACGCCATCCTCGCCAAACCGGTCACGATCAGCGCGCCTTACCACGATGCGACAGCAATTGCGCCATCCGCGGCGGGTCCGCTAGGCACGGCCGGCGGCGGCGGCGCGCATAACAATCTCCAGCCCTACCTGGTGGTCAACTTCATCATTGCCTTGAGCGGCATCTTCCCGCCGCGCAGCTGAGTAGCGATGAGCAGCCATCTCGCCATGCGGCCGGTCGAAGCCGGCGACCAGACCTTCCTGCTGGCGCTGGTGGAAAGCACGCGCGAGGATCTCGCAATCCTGGACCACGCCGTCAAAACCATGCTGGTTCGCATGCAATATGAAGCCCAGCTCACCGATTACCGCCGCCGCTTCCCCGGCATGGAGGAAAGCATCGTCCTGGCCGACGGCCTTGCTGCCGGCCGCCTGTACGTGGCGCGCGGCCGGGACGAGATCCGCCTGGCCGACATCAGCCTGCTTCCCGGCTTCCGGGGCCAAGGCATCGGCTACCGCCTGCTGGCCCGGCTGGAGGACGCCAGCCAGCGCGCGGGCCTGCCCTTGCGCTTGCACGTTTTACAAGACAACCCGGCCGGCGCCCTGTATCGCCGCCTCGGCTTCCAGCCGGCGGCAACGGACGGCCTGTACATCGCCATGGAATGGCATCCCATCTTGTTAAAGGAATAAGTCATGGAACGTCGCAATTTCATCCTCGCCGCAGGCACCCTGGTTGGCGCCCCGGCCGTAGCCCGCGCCGCATCGCTGGCTGCCCTGCCGCCAAGCGCATCCACATTGCGCATGGCCGGTTTCCGCGACCTGGTGGGCCAGCAATTCATCGCATTCCAGGGCAAGCGCGGCACCTCGCTCGACCTGCTGGCTGTGCGCGGCGGCAAGGAAGCGCCGCACCAGGAGCAGTTCACCCTGCTTTTCACCGGCGCGCCATGGCTGGATGCGGGTATTTATGAAATAGACAACCCTCTTTCAGGTCGCATGTCCATCTTCATGGAGCCTGCCGGCCGTGGCCCGGCAGCCGGCCTGGGCGCCCTGTACCGCGCCGAATTCAGCCTGCTCGTGTGAGCTGCCCGATGCGCCAGCCTCTGAGGTATAATTTCAGGTTCGATTTCACAACTATCAGACCTGAAAAACCATGGAAGCTGAACGCATCAATTCCCTCGCCAACCTGCTCGCGGACCTGACCAACCGCGAAGCCGAACTTCGGAGGTATCTTTGACTTCGATAAGAAGTCGGAGAAACTGGAACAACTGAACGCCGAACTTGAAGATCCGGCCGTTTGGAACGACCCGAAAAAAGCCCAGGACATGGGCCGCGAGAAAAAAGCCCTTGAAGGCGTGGTCCTGACCTTGCAGAAGGCAGAAAGCGACCTGCGCGACATGAACGAACTGTTCGCAATGGGCAAGGAAGAAGGCGACGACGACACGCTCGAAGCCGTGATTGCGGATACCGCCGACATCCAGCAGATCATCGAACAGATGGAATTCCGCCGGATGTTCAGCAATCCGATGGACCCGAACAACTGCTTCATCGACATCCAGGCCGGCGCCGGCGGTACCGAAGCCCAGGACTGGGCGTCCATGCTGCTGCGCCAGTACCTGCGCTATTGCGACCGCAAAGGCTTCAAAGCCGAGGTGCTGGAAGAGTCCGAAGGCGAAGTTGCCGGCATCAAGACCGCCACCCTGAAAGTGGAAGGCGAATACGCTTACGGCCACCTGCGCACCGAAACCGGCGTGCACCGCCTGGTGCGCAAGTCGCCGTTCGACTCCTCGGGCGGCCGCCACACATCCTTCGTGTCGCTGTTCGTATACCCGGAAGTCGATGATTCGATCGAGATCGAGATCAACCCTGCCGACCTGCGCATCGACACCTACCGCGCATCCGGCGCCGGCGGCCAGCACATTAACAAGACCGACTCCGCAGTGCGTATTACCCACGGCCCGTCCGGTATTGTGGTGCAGTGCCAGAACGACCGCTCGCAGCACCGCAACAAGGCCGAAGCGATGGACATGCTGAAGGCCAAGCTGTACGAACTGGAACTGCGCAAGCGCATGAGCGAGCAGCAGTCGCTGGAAGACTCCAAGACCGACGTCGGCTGGGGCCACCAGATCCGTTCCTACGTGCTGGACCAATCCCGCATCAAGGACTTGCGCACCGGCTTCGAGACCGGCAACACCGGCAAGGTGCTGGACGGCGACCTGGACGACTTCATCTCCGCGTCCCTGAAGCAAGGCATCTAAAGCATGATTCAGCAGCGCGCCTTCATCTTCGACATGGACGGCACCATCGTCGACAACATGGGTTTCCACACCCGCTCGTGGCTGGAGTTCTTCAGCCGCCGCGGCCATGCTGTCGACGAGGCGGCCTTCTTTGCCGCCACCGCCGGCCGCACCGGCCACGAAATCATGCGCCAATACCTCGGCGAGGGCCTGGCGCATGACGACGTGACCGCCCTGATCGGAGAGAAGGAAGTGCTGTACCGCGAAATCTATGCTCCCCACCTGCGCGCCGTGGAAGGCTTTGGCGCACTGGTGAATGCAGCCCAAGCCGCCGGCATTCGCCTGGCGGTGGGTACCGCCGCCCCGCCCTGCAACGTGGACTTCACGCTGGATGGCCTGGGTGTGCGCGAACTGTTCGACACCGTCGTCGGCGCCGCCGACGTCAAACGCGGCAAGCCGGAACCAGACGTGTTCCTGCTGGCGGCCGAACGCTGCGGCGCCGATCCGGCGCACTGCATCGTGTTCGAGGACGCGCCTTTGGGCGTGGAAGCAGCGCGCCGAGCCGGCATGCGCTGCGTCGTCCTGACAACCACTTTGCCTGCTGAAGCGTTTAAGGCGTTCGACAATGTGATCTGCATTGCACGCGACTTCAGCGAAATCGATATCAATACACTGACAAACCATTAAAACCATGACTACGGAAAACCAAGTGCAAGACCAGGCACCAGGCCAGGACGACAACAAGATCATCGCCGAGCGCCGCGCCAAGCTGGCTGCCATCCGCGAAAAACAGAGCGTCGCCTTCCCTAACGATTTCCGTCCTCAGCACAAGGCTGCCGACCTGCACCTGCAGTATGGCGAGAAGACCCGCGAAGAACTGGAAGCCGAGCCTGTACCCGTCGTCATCGCCGGCCGCATGATGCTGCGCCGCGAAGCCGGCAAGAAAGCCGCCTTCGCGACCCTGCAGGATTCCTCCGGCCAGAAAGCCGACGGCCGCATCCAGATCTACGTCAACATGGATACCACCGGCGAAGAGGCAATGGAAGCCTTTGGCAGCTGGGACCTGGGCGATATCCTGGGCGTGACCGGCACCCTGTTCAAGACCAAGACCGATGAACTGACCGTCAAGGTCAGCGAGATCAAGCTGATCACCAAGGCCCTGCGCCCGCTGCCGGACAAGTTCCACGGCCTGGC
Source organism: Duganella sp. Root198D2 (assembly GCF_001428585.1). Taxonomy (NCBI): domain Bacteria; kingdom Pseudomonadati; phylum Pseudomonadota; class Betaproteobacteria; order Burkholderiales; family Oxalobacteraceae; genus Duganella; species Duganella sp. Root198D2. The sequence goes on from NZ_LMIC01000005.1 coordinate 107,051, forward strand.
CGACCAGGAAACCAAGTACCGCCAGCGCTACGTCGACCTGATCACCAGCGAAGAAACCCGCCGTACCTTCAAGGCGCGTACCGCTGCGATTTCGTCGATCCGCCGCTTCATGGAAGCCAACGAATTCATGGAAGTCGAGACCCCGATGCTGCACCCGATCCCGGGCGGCGCGTCGGCCAAACCTTTCATCACCCACCACAACGCGCTGGACATGCAGATGTTCATGCGTATCGCTCCCGAGCTGTACCTGAAGCGCCTGGTGGTGGGCGGCTTCGACCGCGTGTTCGAGATCAACCGCAACTTCCGTAACGAAGGCGTGTCGGTCCGTCACAACCCTGAATTCACCATGATGGAGTTCTACGCGGCCTACACCGACTACGAATGGATCATGGACTTCACCGAGAAAGTGATCCGCCAGGCCGCGGTCGACGCCAAGGGCAGCGCCGTGCTGACCTACGGCGGCCGTGAACTGGACCTGTCCAAGCCGTTCCAGCGCCTGACCATCTGCGGCGCCATCAACAAGTACGCGCCAGGCTACACCGAAGCGCAGCTGAACGACATGGACTTCCTGAAGGCCGAGCTGCTGAAATTCGGCGTCAAGCCATTCGCTACCTCCGGCCTGGGCGCGCTGCAGCTGGCGCTGTTCGAAGAAACCGCCGAAGCGCAACTGTGGGAACCGACCTTCATCATCGACTACCCGATCGAAGTGTCGCCACTGGCCCGCGCTTCCGATACCCGCGAAGGCATCACCGAGCGCTTCGAGCTGTTCATGGTTGGCCGCGAGATCGCCAACGGCTTCTCCGAGCTGAACGACGCCGAAGACCAGTCGGCACGTTTCCTGGCCCAGATGAAGGCCAAGGAAGCCGGCGACGACGAAGCGATGTACTACGACGCCGACTTCATCCGCGCACTGGAATACGGCATGCCGCCGGCCGGCGGCTGCGGCATCGGCATCGACCGCCTGATGATGCTGCTGACCGACTCGCCGAACATCCGCGACGTACTGCTCTTCCCGCACCTGCGCAAGGAAGACTGATAAAAAAGGGCCGCTCGATTGCGGCCCTTTTACTTACTGGATCACCCTGTAGCAAGGCGTGTAAGCCTTGCCCGCCAGCTTCATCCGGCTTTGCGCCACGAAAGACGCCAGCAGCGCATCCATCGGCCCCATGATTTCCTTGTCGCCGTGGATCTCGAAGTGGCCATACTTCTCGATGGTGCGAATGCCCTCTTCCTTCACGTTGCCCGCTACCACGCCTGAAAACGCCCGGCGCAGGTTGGCCGCCAGCACGTGCACCGGCTGGTTCTTGTGCAGGCTCAGGTTGCGCATGTTTTCGTGCGTCGGTGCGAACGGACGCTGGAACTCATCGTCAATCTTCAAAGCCCAGTTGAAGTAGTAGGCGTCCGAACGCGATTTGCGGTACTCGCGCACCTGCTTCATCCCCTCCTGCATCTCCTGCGCCACCAGCTCCGGATCATCGACGATGATCTTGTAGCGCTTCTGCGCCTCCGGGCCCAGCGTCAGGCCGATGAACTCATTGATCTGCACGAAGTATTCGCGCGCTGTTTCCGGACCAGTGAAGATCAGCGGGAACGGAATGTCCGCATTATCCGGATGCAGCAGGATGCCAAGGATATACAGGATCTCCTCCGCCGTACCCGCGCCGCCCGGGAACACGCAGATGCCATGGCCTACGCGCACGAATGCCTCCAGGCGCTTTTCGATATCCGGCATGATTACCAGGTCGTTCACGATCGGGTTCGGCGATTCGGCGGCGATAATGCCCGGCTCCGTGATACCCAGGTAGCGCCCACCGGTAAAACGCTGCTTGGCGTGACCAATGGTGGCGCCCTTCATCGGCCCCTTCATCGCGCCCGGGCCGCAGCCGGTGCAGATATCCAGCCCGCGCAGGCCAAGCTGGTAGCCCACTTCCTTCGAATAGTTGTATTCAGCGCGGTTGATCGAATGGCCGCCCCAGCACACCACCAGGTTCGGATTGAGCTGCGGCTTCAGTACATTCGCATTGCGCAGGATATGGAATACGGCGTCGGTGATACCCTCACTGCGGGCCAGGTCGAACTTCGGATTCCCCGTGACTTCGTTGCTGACAAAGACAATATCGCGCAGCACCGCAAACAGGTGCTCGTGGATACCCTTGATCATCTTGCCATCGACGAAAGCGATGGCCGGCGCACCTTTGATTTCCAGCTTGATCCCGCGCTCGCGCTGCAGGATGTTGATGTCAAACGACTTGAAGCGATCCAGCAATTCCTTTCCATCGTCGATCGTGCTGCCGCAATTCAGCACCGCCAGGGCGCAGTTGCGGAAGATGTTATAGAGGCCGCCTTTACCCGAGTCGAGCAGTTGGACCACCTCCGCCTTGGACAGGACTTCAAGCCTGCCCTCCGGAGCGATGAGAGTATCGACAACGTTGCTGTCCATGATACATAAATCCTTTTATTTAACTTTTGGGGGACTGCACCTTCAATATACGCTCTTGGTATGCCGATTCACAGACGCAAGCTTGGCAAACATACCACAATGCTGCTTTGCAGCACGCGAATTTGCCCTTAACCGTTCGGGGTGGATTACAATTCGGCTTTTTTTCGACCAGGAGAAACCGCATGAGCGGTCCTATCACGCAAACCACCGAGGCTAAAATCCCTGAGTTCAGGCAGATCATGGGTCACCCTGCTCCGCTCTGGATGCTGTTTATGTCCGAATTCTGGGAACGCTTTGCGTTTTACGGGATCCGCTGGGCGCTGGTACTGTACATCGTTTCGCAGTTTTACCACGGCGATGCGTCGGGCCAGGCGGCAGCCAACCTGACTTACGGTTCCTACCTGGCGCTGGTGTATGCCGGTGCATTGTTCGGCGGCTATGTCGCCGACCGCGTGCTGGGCTACCAGCGTTCCATCCTGGTCGGCGCAAGCTTCATGGCGGCCGGCCTGTTCATGATCGCCATCCCCGACCCGACCATCTTCAAGTTCGGCCTGGCGACCATCATCGTCGGTAACGGCATGTTCAAGCCGAATATCTCGACCATGGTCGGCAAGCTGTATTCGCTGGACGACACCCGCCGCGATTCCGGCTTCACCATTTTCTACATGGGCATTAACGTCGGCGGCTTCCTGGCCCCGATCATTACCCAGCTGCTCGCGCAGAAAGTCTTCAACACCGGCGACACGCCGGCTTACAAGATCGTGTTCATCTCTGCCGGCGTTGGCATGATCATTTCGCTGTTCTGGTTCTACCTGGGCCGCCGCAGCCTGAAAGGCATTGGCGAACCGGCAGCGGAAGCCAAGAGCCCGATGCGCATCGCTTACGTCTCCCTGGGCGCACTGGTCATGATCCCTGTCGTGTACAGCCTGCTGGCACTGGGCGCAGAAAAACTGCAAGGCGTGCTGTCGGTGCTGTTCCTGATCCTGGTGGTGATGCTGATCGTCGAAGGCGTGCGCAACGGCCCTGTGGCCCGCGACAAGACCATCGCCATGATGGTGATCTTCGCCTTCAACATCATGTTCTGGTGCTTCTTCGAACAGGCAGGTTCCTCCTTCACCTTCCTGGCCGACCAGATCGTGAACCGCGAACTGGGCTTCATGACCTTCCCGGTTGCCTGGTTCCAGTCGGTCAACTCGCTGGCCATCATCTTCTTCGCACCGGTTGTGGCAGCAATCTGGGTCTGGATGGGCAAGCGCGGCCAGAACCCATCGATCCCGCGCAAGTTCGCGCTGGGCATTATCGGCAACGGCCTGGCCTTCGGCCTGCTGATGTACGCGCTGACCCACCTGGTCGACGACAAGAAAATGATCCCGTTCTGGACCCTGTTCATGGTCTACGTGATCCAGTCCATCGGTGAGCTGTGCCTGTCCCCGATCGGCCTGTCGATGGTGACCAAGCTGGCCCCGACCCGCCTGGTTGGCATGGGCATGGGCGGCTGGTTCCTGTCCACCGGCATCGGCAACAACCTGTCCGGCATCGTCGCCTCGATGATGTCCGGCGAGCACGGCATGACCGTTGAATCGGCGCTGACCGGCTACACCCAGGGCTTCTGGATCCTGATCGGCGGCGGCGTGCTGCTGTTCATCCTCGCCCCGTTCATCCAGAAACTGATGCACGGCGTGAAATAAAAAAATGGGGTACGCCCCCATTTTTCAAGCAAAAAAAAGGCAGCTTCGGCTGTAATGCCGTTCAGTTAAGACTGAACGGCATTTTTCTTTCTGGATGTTGTAAACGTTGATCGGGGCTGTTAACCTGCGTCACATGCTTGATGACGCACTCCATTTTCTCGTGCAAGCCCAGGAATGCCCGGACTGGGCGCGACTAGGTCAGCATTTGCCCTGCGAGTGGGTCGAGCAAGCGGTCGCGTACACTGGCAAAGCAAGCATCCGTCAACGCCGCCTGCCGGCTGAGCAGGTAGTGTGGCTGGTAGTTGCACTTGCGCTGTATCGTCATCAGTCCATCAGCGAAGTGGTGGATGATCTGGACCTGGCATTGCCGGATGCGCAGGTGCCCTTTGTAAGCAAGAGTGCGGTCGCGCAAGCACGGCAACGCCTTGGTGCTGAACCCTTGCGGGCGTTATTCGAGATATCGGCTAAAGCTTGGTCGGAACAAGACGGTAAGCAATATTTATTCAAGGGGCTGAGCCTGTTTGCGATGGACGGCACGACTTTGAAGACGGCCGATACGCCAGAACATCGCAAGCATTTTGGCTATCACGTTTCTCCCAGCGGGCGAATCTCCAGCTATCCGCAGGTGCGGGGTGTGACTTTAACTGCCGTGCCGACGCACCTGATCCGCGATGCGAGGTTCGGCCCTTATGGAATCAACGAAATGCTCTATGCTAAAGAGCTGCTCACATCGATTCCTGATGACTCGCTCACTGTTTTTGACAAGGGCTTTCTGTCGGCTGAGATTCTTTGCGGCCTGGCTAATGGTGGAACCAACCGCCACTTCATCATTCCCGCGAAGGCCAATACCAAATGGGAAATGGTCTGTGGCACACCGGACGACGGCATCATCGAGATGCGCGTATCGCCCCAAGCACGCAAGAAATGTCCGGCTCTTCCCAAAGCATGGCGCGCTCGCGCCATCACAGTCATCGACCAGAGCGCACGCAAATACGTACTACTGACATCACTGTCCGATATCAAGCGCTATGCGGCTAAGGACATCGCCGCCTGTTACGCGAACCGCTGGCAAATCGAGACCAGCTACCGTGAACTCAAACAGACAATGATGGGCATGGCATTGACTCTGCGCAGCCGTACTGTGGAACGCGTCTACCAGGAAATCTGGGGCACACTGACCGCCTACAATCTCATACGTCTGGAAATAGCCAAGGCAGCGCTGGCAGTGAAATGCGCGCCGATAGAAATCAGCTTCATCCGTGCATTCCACACCATTCAATACGAACTGCACTGGGCTGCTGTGACCCGCGCGCAGGGCAAACTTCCTGCACTGATGCAACGCCTTCGCCAGCGATTGGTCATGCTCCCAAATGAAGGACGGCCCGGTCGAAAAATCGACCGGGCCGTCAAAGCCCTGCCTCAGCGATATGTCGTTCGATACCTGAAAAAGGATCTTAACTGAACGGCATTACAGCTTCGGCTGCCTTTTTTTCAGTTTGCTGCAAGCCAGGCGTCGAGCCTGGCTTCGGCTCCGGCAGGCAAATGCAGTCCGAGCTTGGAGCGGCGCCACAGGATGTCGGCCGCAGTGACAGCCCATTCCTTGCGGCGCAGGTAGTTCACTTCCGCCGCGTACACGCCAGGCAGGATCTCTTCCCCCATGTCGGCCAACGATGCGCAGCCTTCGAGCAGCGTATGAACGCGCGTGCCGTAGGCACGCACATAGCGCTTCACCAGTTCCTGCGGCAGCCAGTCGTACTTGACCTGCACTGCGGCGGCCCAGGTGCAAAATTCCAGCACCGAACGGTTCTGCGGCATGGCGCCGAACAGGTCGCCGCCCGGCAGGCAGGCCATTTCGGTCCAGCCTTTTTCCGGCCGGCCGAGCGTCTTGCACAGGATGTCCGTTGCGTCTTCGGCCAGCTTGCGGAAGGTCGTGATCTTGCCGCCGAAGATATTCAACAGCGGCGCCCCTTCCTTGTCGAGTTCCAGGAAATAATCCCGCGTAACAGCTTTGGCATCGGCCGCTGCGTCTTCCAGCAATGGACGCACGCCGGCGTAGGTCCACACCACGTCGGCCGGGCGCACCGGCTCGCGGAAGTACTCGCTGGCCAAGTCGCACAGGTAGCGGATTTCGCTTTCTTCAATCGTTACACGCTGCGGATCGCCCTTGTATTCGAGGTCGGTGGTGCCGATCAGCGTGAAGTCGCGTTCATACGGGATGGCGAACACAATGCGCCCATCCCTGTTCTGGAAAATATAGGCCTGGTCATGCTCGAAGATGCGGCGCACCACGATATGGCTGCCTTTCACCAGGCGCAGGTTGCGCGACTGCTGCTTGCCCCCTGCCGACTGGATAAAGGACTGCGCCCAGGGCCCTGCCGCGTTCACTACGGCCCGCGTGGTGATGCGTTTTTCCGTACCGTCAGCCTTGCGCAGCGTGGCTACCCAATGGTCGGCATGGCGCTCGACGCCGACGCAGCTGGTGCGGGTCAGGATGCAGGCGCCTTTGGCGCAAGCGTCCATCGCGTTCAGGACCACCAGCCGGGCATCGTCAACCCAGCCATCGGAGTACTCAAAACCGGCACTGAAGGACTCTTTCAACGGCCGTCCCGCCGGATGGCAACGCAGGTTGATGCCGCGCGAACCCGGCAGCAGCTCGCGCTTGGCCAGCATGTCGTAGAGGAAAAGGCCGGCGCGAATCAGCAGCGCCGGGCGCTGGCCGGCGTCGTGCGGCATCACGAAGCGCAACGGCCACATGATGTGGGGCGCACTGCGCAACAGCACTTCGCGTTCCGCCAGCGCTTTGCGCACCAGCCGGAATTCATAGTATTCCAGGTAGCGCAGGCCGCCGTGGATCAATTTGGTGGAGGCGGACGAAGTGTGTGACGCCAGGTCATCCTTTTCGCACAGGACGACGCACAGCCCGCGGCCCGCCGCGTCGCGCGCGATGCCCGCCCCATTGATCCCGCCGCCTACTACCAGTACATCGCAATCTACGTCCGCCATCCGTTCCCCGGCTACTGTTTATAAACTACGCCTTCTTTCATCACGAATCCTACCTTCTGCAGCAGCGTGATGTCTTTCAATGGATCGCCCGCCACCGCCACGATGTCGGCCGCAAAGCCCGGCTCCAGCGAACCGAGGCGGCTCGACTGGCCCAGCAGCGATGCGGCGCTGAGCGTGGCGGAGCGGATTGCTTCCAGTGCAGGCATGCCGGCTTCCACCATATAGGCGAATTCCCTGGCATTCTCGCCGTGCGGGAAAACACCGGCATCGGTGCCAAAAGCGATCTTTACGCCGGCCTTGTAGGCGCGTGCAAACGTGCCCTGGATTTGCGGCCCGATGGCGGCCGCTTTCGGACGCACCAGGGGCGAATAGTAATTCGGTTCCCTGGCCTTGTCGGCGACGTAGCGGCCGGCGCTGATGGTCGGCACGTACCAGCCGCCGGTTTTCCTGAACAGGGTAATGGCCTCGTCGTCCATGAAGGTACCGTGTTCGATCGAATCCACGCCTGCCTTCAGGGCGCGCTTCATGCCTTCCGCGCCGTGCGCGTGTGCAGCGACCTTGAACCCGTAATCCCTGGCTGCGGCGATCAGCGCCTTCAGTTCGGCGTCGTCGAACTGCGAATTCATACCGCTGCTGGCCTGGCTCAGGACGCCGCCGGTGGCGCTGATCTTGATCATGTCGGCGCCCTCCTGGTAGCGGGCGCGCACAGCCTGCCGCGCTTCGTCGGGGCTGTTGACCACGCCCTCGTCCGGGCCCGGCGCGCCGTGCAGGTGGCGCAATTCGCGCGACTGGCCGTTGCTTGGGTCGCCATGCCCGCCGGTAGTGGCAATCGCTTTGCCGGCTGTGAACATGCGCGGGCCGGGAATGGCGCCGGTGTTGATGGCGCGCTTCATGGCGATATTCAAGCCTTCATTGGCGCCCAGGTCGCGCACCGTGGTGAAGCCGGCCTTGAGCGTGCGTTCCGCAAAGGCGACCGAATCGTAGGCCCGGTCGATGGCATCCAGCGTCATCTGGCCGCGCAGGGCCTCGACCTGGGGCTGGGTCTGGCCGGTCAGGTGCACGTGCATGTCGATAAAGCCTGGCATGCAGGACATGGAGCCCAGGTCGACGTCGCCCTTGCCCTTGGTCGGTTCGATCGCCTTCACGGAGCCATTCTCGATATGGACCGTGACATTCTCGCGCCATACGCCTGCCTTGACGTCCAGCAGCCGGCCGCAATCAACCGTCATGGCATTCGCCGCCCCCATCGTCAGCAACAGGCCCGCCGCACCCAGTTTCCTCATCGTCCAATCCCCTTTAACGTGTGGATTTCTCTCGCGCCGCCCAAAGGAGCAGCGCCATGATTACAGCATAAGGCAGCAAGGACAGCAAATCCGCCATCGGCCCGCTGAAGAATGGATTGCTGGTTTCGGCCCATGCGGTCACCGCCGCATCGAAATTGGTCAGCACGCCAGCCGTGATCGCGATCACGATGCCGGCAAGCGCGCCGCCAGCGATATAGCCGGACGCCAGCAGCACGCCCTCGCTGCGGTCGCCTGCCGCCTGCAGCGCTTCCTCGCTCAAGCCGGCGTATTGCGGCAGCTTGTTGTTACGGCGGTCGGCCAGCCAGCGCAACACGCCGCCTACGGCAATCGGCAGCGTGGCCGACAGCGGCAGGTACACGCCAACCGCAAACGACAAGGACTGCACGCCCGACATTTCAAGCACGATGGCAATCATCACCCCCAGCATCACCAGCGTCCACGGCAACTGCTGGTCGAGGATGCCCTTGATGATATAGGACACCAGGACCGCCTTCGGCGCATCGTATTTGCGCACCTCGGTACCGTCCGGGCGCTTGTGGTGCGTGCCGTTGATGCCAGGATCAACGAACCAGACCGCCTTGCCGTCCGGCGCCACCAGGTATTTGCCTTCAGGCCCGCCCTGCGCGTCTGGTTTCTGCCACACTTTGTAGGTTGCACTGTCGCCGGCCGCCTGCGGTCCGTCCAGACGGGCCGTCGCAGTCAGCCTGGAAGCGTCGGTCGCCAGTCCGGGCGCAACCTGGGCAGCCGGCACATACACCGTGCTGGCATTATTCAACTGCAGCAGGATCGGGCCAAGCAGCAGGGCCGATGCCAGCGAGCCCACCAGCATGGCGTATTGCTGCAAGCGCGGCGTGGAGCCAACCAGGAAGCCGGTCTTCAAGTCCTGCGACACCGTGCCGGCATTGGCGGAAGCGATGCAGACAATCGCACCAACCGACAGCGCCGTCACGTAATACTGGCCGCCGGTCCAGCCAACCATCAGGAAGATCAGGCAGGTGAACAGCAGCGTTGCCACCGCCATGCCGGAAGTCGGATTGGACGACGAACCTATTTCGCCGGTCAGGCGCGACGAAACGGTGGAGAACAGGAAGCCGAACACCAGGATCAGCAAGGCACCCAGCAGATTCATATGCAGCGGGGCCGCGGCGGTGATGACCGCAATCAGGGCCAGGCAACCGATTACCACCCACTTCATCGGGATATCCTGCTCGGTGCGGCGCGTAGCGTCAGCCTTGCTGCCATTGCCGACGCCGGACAAGCCGGCCGCCAGGCTGCGCCAGATCATCGGCATGGCGCGCAGCAGCGCAATCAGGCCGCCCGCCGCCACAGCACCGGCGCCGATATACAGGATGTAGGCGCCGCGCACATCGTCAGGACCCATTTCGGAAATCAGCATGGTGCCCGGCGCCAGGATCGTGCTCAGCGGGTCGCCGAAGAACTTGATCATCGGGATCAGCAGCAGGTAGGACAGCACGCCGCCCGCCGTCATCGTCAACGCAATGCGCGGACCGATGATATACCCCACCCCCAGCAGCTCCGGCGATACTTCGGCGCCGATCGAGCCGCCCTTCAGCGGCGCACCCAGCACAACGTCCGGCGTATCCTTCCAGCCCTTGAACGAGACATTGAGCGCCTTGTACAGCAGCCCGATGCCGAAACCGCCAAAGATCAGCCGCGCACGGCGCCGCGCGTCGCGCGCCGCGTCCGACTCGCCCTGCACCGGCTCGCCAGCGGCCTGGCGCGAAGAATCACTGGCCGCAGCCTTCAGCACCTCGGCGCATGCCGTCCCCTCGGGGAATTTCAGCTCATGATGCTGGTCCACGATCATGGTGCGGCGCATCGGGATCATCATCAGGATGCCGAGCAGGCCGCCCAGCACGCCCACCAGCATCACGCGCCAGATTTCAAGCTCAAAACCCAGGATCAGGATGGCCGGCATGGTCACGCCCAGGCCAAAGGCAATCGATTCGCCCGCCGAACCGGCAGTCTGCGCAATGCTGTTCTCCAGGATGCTGGCGTCCTTGCCGCCCATTTTCCTGGCCAGGCCGAAGAAAGTAATCGCAATCACCGCTACGGGAATCGATGCGCTGACAGTCAGGCCCACCTTGAGGACCAGGTACAGCGAAGAAGCGCCAAACACCATGCCCAGCAAGGTACCGAGGAACAGGGCGCGGAAGGTCATCTCCGGCAGCCGCGCCTCGTCGGGTATATAGGGACGGAACACGTAAATCCTTTTAGACTAAAACACCTAGGACTATGGCATATCTAGCAATGAAGTAGCAACTATCGAGTAGTCTATAATGCCCCGACTTAGCAACCGTGAGAGCTGATTTGATCAATCGTCCTTCCTGGCTGAACCGCCGCAACGTCATCCGCGCCAGCATCGGCGCCAGCCTCACCGCCCTGGCCGGCGGCATTGCCCTGGCCTGTTATGCGGCCTTTGTGATCCGTCCCAACCTGCCTACCCTGGAAGCGGTCACCGATTATCGCCCCAAGATCCCGCTGCGCATCTATACCGCAGACAAAGTGCTGATCGGCGAATTCGGCGAAGAGCACCGCGACTTCACCCCGATCGCCGAAGTGCCTGACCTGATGAAGAAGGCCGTACTGGCGATCGAAGATTCGCGCTTCTATGAACACGGCGGCATCGACTGGGTGCGCGTGCTTGGCGCGGCCCGCGCCAACCTGCGCGGCAGTTTCCGCCAGGGCGGTTCGACGATCACCATGCAGGTGGCGCGCGATTTCTACCTCAGCAAAGACAAGTTCCTGTCGCGCAAGCTGGCCGAGGCCATGCTCGCCTATCGCATCGAGGATGCGCTGGACAAGGACAAGATTCTCGAGCTGTACATGAACAATATCTACCTGGGCCAGCGCTCCTACGGCTTTTCCAGCGCCGCCCAGGCTTACTTCGGCAAATCGCTGAAGGAACTGTCGATTGCCGAAACGGCGATGCTGGCAGGCCTGCCGCAAAACCCGTCGCGCAATAACCCTGCAGTCAATCCGAAGAAGGCGCGCTCGCGCCAGCAAGTGGTGCTGCGCCGCATGTTCGAGCTCGAATACATCACCGAAGCGCAGTACGAAAAGGCGAAGAAGGAGCAGCTTCACGTCAACCACCGCGGCCAGGAGTTCGACGTCCATGCCGAATACGTGGCCGAACTGGCGCGCCAGGCCGTCTTTGCGCAGTACAAGGAAGAGAGCTACACCAAGGGCATCAACGTCTACACCACCATCCAGTCGCGCGACCAGGAAGCTGCCTACGATTCCGTGCGCCGCAACGTGGTGGCCTACGACCAGCGCCACGGCTACCGCGGCCCTGAGGCGTCGATCGAACTGCCCGCCGACGAAGAAGAGCGCGGCGATGCCATCGACGAAGTATTGGGCAAGCGCGTGGTCAGCGACGGCCTGATTCCGGCCGTCGTGCTGGAAGCCAGCCCTACCCTGGTCAAGGCGGAAACTTCGGACGGCGACGTGCTGTCGATCAGCGGCGACGGCCTGAAACTGGCCGCGTCCGCACTGTCGAGCAAGGCCAAGCCGGCTATCGCAATCCATCCCGGCGCCGTAATCCGCGTCATGCAGACCGAAAAGAAAGGCTGGGCCATCACCCAGGTGCCTCAAGTCGCCGCTGCCTTTGTAGCGCTGGACGCCAATACCGGCGCCTACCAGGCAATGGTGGGCGGCTTCGACTACGGCCTGCAGAAGTTCAACCACGTGACGCAAGCCTGGCGCCAGCCGGGTTCCTCGATCAAGCCGTTTGTCTACTCCGCCGCGGTCGCCAAGGGCTTCGGTCCAGGCACCGTGATCGCCGACGAACCGCTGGAACTGCCGGGCAGCTCGATCGGCCAGCCGTGGAAGCCGCAGAATGACGACGGCAAGTTCGATGGCCAGGTCAGCATGCGCCGCTCGCTGGCGGCATCGAAGAACGTACCGTCGGTGCGCATCCTGCGCGCTGCCGGCCTGGATGACACCCATGCCTACCTGGCCCGCTTCGGCTTCGACCTGTCGCGCCATCCAAAGAACTTCACCATGGCCCTGGGCACCGGCGCCGTCACGCCGCTGCAACTGGCTGGCGCCTACGCGGTCTTCGCCAATGGCGGCTACAAGGCTACGCCTTTCCTGATCTCGCGCGTGACCGACTCCAAGGGCGTGCCGATCATGGATATCCAGCCGCCGGCGCCTGCCAACTCCGGCGAACGCGTGCTCGACGAGCGTAATGTCTTCATCATGGACAGCATGATGCGCGACGTCGCCCGCAGCGGCACCGGCGCAGCCGCCGGCCGCCTGGGCCGCCCTGACCTGGCCGGCAAGACCGGCACCACCAGCGATTCCTTCGACGGCTGGTTCGCCGGCTACGGCGGCGGCGTGGTGGCGGTAGCCTGGATGGGCTACGACGATCCGAAATCGCTTGGCGGCCGCGAGTTCGGTGCAACGCTGTCGCTGCCGATCTGGATGGACTATATGCGCTCGGCCCTGCCGAAGCATCCCCCGCTCGAGCGTCCGGCGCCGGAAGGCGTGGTGCAGTTGAACGGCGACTGGCTGCTGGAAGAATACGCCAACGACCCGACGGTGCTGGCGATCGACATGGGCGAAGTACCGGGTGAAGGCGAGCAGCCGGAGCCGGCCGACGGCACGCCGCAGCCGCCAGCCGCGCCGGCCGCGCCAGCGCAGCCTGCACCGCCGGTCCAGCCTGCGCTCCAGCAGATCCCGCAACAGCAAGCCCCGGTAGGTACTTGAACATGCCGGGCCCGGCTCCATCGTTCCGGCGCCGGCGCCTGCTCGGCGCCGCGGCGGTGTTCGCGCCGCTGGCGGCCATGGCGCCGGCGGCCTGCGCGGCCCGCCGTATCCCGCGCGTCTGCATGATCCTGTTCCGCGGCGAGACCGATGTGGAGGCCGGTTTCCACCAGTGGTTCAAGGACAACCGCCTGCAAGCGGAATTCATGGTACGCAGCGTCGACATGGACGCCAGCCGCGTGCCGGCCTTGCTCGATGAAGCCCGCGCCTGGCACGCGGACCTGATCTACACCTGGGGTACGCCGGTCAGCCTGGCGGTGGCGGCAAGGGAGTTTAAAATCCCCATTGTGTTCACCATGGTTTCCGCGCCGATTGCGGCCGGGCTGGTGCAAAGCCTGGCCACCTCCCGCCGCAACCTGACAGGCGTCAGCCACGTGGTGCCGGCGCGCCAGCAAATGAGCGCCATCCTCAGTTACCGCCGTTTCGACCGGATCGGCGCGATATTCAATCCGAACGAAGTGAATGCAAGGGTCGCCATGCGCGAAATGCGCGCAGAGGCCGAACGCATTGGGGCCGAATTCACGGCCCACCCGGTCCCGCTGGACGATACGGGACAACCGCGCACCGACGCCATCCCGGGCATGCTGACCGGTCTCGCCGAGAACAAGGCGCAGCTACTCTATATCGGCCCCGACAGCTTTATCGCTTCCCAGCGCATCCTGGTCACTGAAACCGCGCTGGCGCTGGGGCTGCCGGTGTTTTCCGCCGCCGAAGTCGCGCTGCGTGACGGCAGTGCATTGTTTGGCCTGGTGGCTGGCTATATGAATGTCGGGCGCCTGACTGCCCATAAAGTAGCCCAGATCCTGTACCATCGCGTCAAGCCCGCCGCGCTTCCGGTTGAAACGCCGGGCACCTACTCTTACCTCGTCAACATGGACGTGGCACGCCAGCTCGGCATGATGCCGCCGGCGCGCGTGCTGCAGTTTGCGGAGCAAATCAAATGATCCCGCTGTCGCCGCCGGTATTGCAGCAAATGACCATAGGCCTGGCCTATGGATTGACTGACGTCGGCACTGTACGCCCCAGCAACCAGGACAACTTGCTGCTGCTGCCGGAAATAAATCTGGTCGCGGTTGCCGACGGCATGGGCGGCCACGTCGGCGGCGACATCGCCAGCACCGAAGCCTTGCTGCTGGTGTGGAAGCACCTGCGCACCCAGCACGTCCCTGGCAGCGACGCCGAGGCGCTGCGCCAATTGCATGAGGCAGTCCTTTTCGCCAACAGCACCCTGTTCCACAATAATTCGGCTGCAGGGCTGGCAGATGGCTATGGCATGGGTACGACGCTGACCGGCATGTGGCAGCCGCATGCCGATGGCCCGGCTTTCATCTTCCACGTCGGCGACAGCCGTATCTATCGCTACCGCGACGGCCACCTGGCGCAGCTAACGCACGACCAGACCCTGTACCAGCAAGCGCTGGAAGCGGGCATGAAAGGTATCCTGCCGCCGCGCAACCTGCTGCTGCAGGCGATCGGGCCGGCCGAAGAGGTGCGCCCGGACGTATTCTCGCAGCAGCTGGCGCCAGGCGATATTTACCTGCTGTGCAGCGATGGCCTGTATGGCGCGTCAACGCACGAGGCCCTGGCAGCGCTGCTGGGCAGTGCCGGCCCGGACAACCTGCCGCAAACCTGCGCCGCACTGGTCGAAAAAGCCAAGCAGGACGGCAGCCGCGATAACATCACGGCCGTCCTGCTGCTCTGCCGCGCTTAAAACTCTTCCCAGTCCTCGTCAGGCTTGCCCACCGCGGCAGCAGGACGGCGTGCACCGGCCCGCGGCGCGGCATCGGCCTGCGCCTCGCGATCCGCGCCGCCCGCAGCGACGGCCGGTGCCGCCATTTCATTGCGCCGGGCCGCACGCTGCTCGCTGCCGCGCGCCGGCCGCGCCACTGCCAGCGCCCTGGCCTGCGTTGATGGCCGCCGTGCCGGCGCCTCGGCCTCCAGACGGGCCATCGCCGAAGCATCCAGCTTGAACACGCCCACCACTTCCATCAGCCGCGCCGCCTGCTCCTCCAGCGCCGCCGACGCCGCGGCGGCTTCCTCGACCAGCGCCGCATTCTGCTGCGTCACATGATCCATCTGGCTGATCGCCGTATTAATCTGGTCGATGCCCGCGCTTTGCTCCTGCGTCGCCAGGCTGATTTCGGAAATGATGTCCGTCACCCGCTGCACGCTGGTAACCACCTCGCCCATGGTCGCTCCGGCCTCGCCAACCAGCCGGCTGCCAGCGCCAACCTTCTCCACCGAATCGCCGATCAGCTGCTTGATCTCCTTCGCTGCCGCCGCCGAACGCTGCGCCAGGTTGCGCACCTCCGATGCCACCACCGCAAAGCCGCGCCCCTGCTCGCCCGCCCGCGCCGCCTCCACCGCGGCATTCAGCGCCAGGATATTGGTCTGGAAGGCAATGCCGTCGATCACGCTGATGATGTCCACGATCTTGCTGGACGACTCGTTGATCGAATCCATGGTTTCCACCACGCGTGCCACTACCTCGCCGCCCTTGGCAGCCACCGTGGATGCCGTTTTCGCAAGCTGGTTCGCCTGCAGGGCATTATCCGAATTGTGGCGTACGGTGGAAGTCAATTCCTCCATCGACGAGGCGGTTTCCTCCAGCGAGCTGGCCTGCTCCTCGGTGCGGCTCGACAGATCCATATTGCCGGTAGCGATTTCCGAAGTGGCATTCGCGATCGTGCCGGTCCCTTTGCGCACCTGGCCCACAACGCGGATCAGGCTTTCGTTCATGTCTTTCAGCGCCTGCAGCAACTGGCCGGTTTCCTCTTTCGTCTCGACCACGATGTCGCTGGTCAGATCGCCCGCCGCCACAGTTTGTGCCACCTGCACCGCCGACTCGATCGGCCGCGTGATCGCCAGTGCGATATACCAGGCAATGACGATCGCCAGCACCATCGCCACCGCGGCCGTCGCCATCATCGTGCGCTCCGCCGAAATGACTGTCTCGGTGCCGGACTTGATGGAGTCCTGCGCGATGCGGTCGTTAAGCTCTATGATCCTGTTCAGGCTATGTTCCGCCTTGGCGAATAACGGTCCCGAAGCCTGGTACTGCTGGAAGAACTGGGCAAACAGCTCCTTCTGCTTCGCTTCGTCCTTGTTTCCGGCCAGCGCGGAGACGGTTCCGCCAAGCTTCCCATCGGCCCCCTTCCAGGCATCCCATTCGGCTACAAACTGCTTCCACATCACCGCTTCTTCATCGGTTTGCGGCAGCGGCTCGTACTTCTTCCAGCCGGCCATTGCTTTCGCCCAGGCCGCGTCACGCGCTTTCGCCACCTCAGCGAATTTGGCCTGCGCCTGGTAATCGTTCTCGTAGATCGCCGTCTGCAGGGTCGCCTTATCGACCGCCGTCTGGCCCTCGCTCAGGACCAGCAAGCCGTAGATGGAAGGCAGGCGCACCACGCCTATCTCGTTGACCGACTCGCCCACACTGGCGATACCGCGGTAGCCGGAGACGCCAAGCACCGCGAGCGCCAGCATCATTACCGCCACCAATACCGCCAGTTTCCATTTGATCAAGAGATTCTTGAACATGACTCCACCCTTTCTTTCGAGGCAACATTATTAATCTTGTGGTATTTGGTGAGATTGTGCTCTTATCAGATGAATATCGAGCTTAAATTCCCGTGCGTCAACGCAATCCAGCCCCCACGCGCCATTCATGCAACAAAGTGTTTTGGCACTGAAGGAACCCACCGTGCTTATTCAGCAATCTTGCCGCGCTGCCCGCCGCCGGTGCTAGATTGGGCTCTCCCACCACCAATCAGCACAGGAGGCTTTATGAAGAAGTTCGTCTGGCAGCTGCTATCGGTCCTGTTCATCGCAATCACCTCACTTCCCGCTTCCGCAACCGGCTACACGCAAACCCGCTACCCCATCGTCCTTGTCCACGGCCTGTTCGGCTTCGACAGCCTGGGCCCCCTCGAATATTTCTACGGCGTACCGGGCGCCCTGCGCAGCGGCGGCGCACGGGTTTATGTAACCTCGGTGTCGGCGGCCAACAGCACGGAAGTGCGCGGCGAACAGCTCCTGTTCCAGGTTCGCCAGGTACTTGCCGCCACCGGTGCGGAAAAGGTCAACCTGATCGGCCATAGCCACGGCGGCCCGACCTCGCGCTATGTCGCTTCGGTGCGGCCCGACCTGGTCGCCTCGGTGACCAGCATTGGCGGCGTGAACAAAGGCTCGAGGGTGGCGGACGTGCTGGTCGGCGCAGCCCCGGACCTGGTCTACAGCGTTGGCAACGCCCTGGGCGGCTTCCTCGGCCTGATTTCCGGCAGCTCCTCGCTGCCCCAGGATGCCTATGCCGCGGCACAGTCGCTCAGCACCGCCGGCACCGCCGCTTTCAACGCCCGCCATCCTGCCGGCCTGCCCTCGACCTCCTGCGGCGAAGGCGCGCACCAGGCCAATGGCGTGTATTACTTCTCCTGGAGCGGCGCGACGCCCTATACCAATTTCTTCGACCCGGCCGACCCTTTCCTCGCCGTCACCTCGATTGCTTTCGGCGGCGCCAAGAATGATGGCCTGGTGGCGAGCTGTTCGTCCCATCTGGGCCGCGTAATTCGCGACGACTACTGGATGAACCACCTCGATGAGGTCAACCAGATGGTAGGCATCACCCACCTGTTTGAAACCAGTCCGGTCACGCTGTTCCGCCAGCACGCCAACCGTTTGCAGGGTATGGGCCTGTGAGTACCCGGGGACGGATGGCATGGGCGGCGTGTGGCCTGGCAGCTGCCGCTGTCGCCGCACTATGGATACATGGCGCTGCAGCGCCGTCGGCGCCGGCGCCCGGGTCAAGTGCACCGCCGGCGCCGGCGAGCACGCCCCCCTTCGTCCCCTCCATGGCCGGCACCCAGCCTGACGGCCGGCTGGGTGCCGCTGCCGGCGATACACTCGAAGTCGACGCCGAACTACGCCACCTGTTCGACTACTACCTGTCGGCACTGGGCGAAGCGGAGCTGCCGGCCATCCGGGCCGGCATTGAGAAGGAGCTGGAGAAGCGGCTGAAACCCGGCGCAGCCGCCGATGCCAGGCGGCTCCTCGGCCAATACCTGGCCTACAAGCGTGCCCTGGCCGAGGCCGAGCGCAGCCAGGGAGCGCCCGCTTCCGGCACTTCGTTCGCCGCCGCCGCCCGCGGCCGCCTTCTCGCCATGCAGGAATTGCGCAAACGCTATTTCACGCCCGCCGAAGCCGCCGGCCTGTTCGGCGATACGGATGCCCGCGACCAGGATGCCATCGCCCGCCTGGCGCTGCTGGACGACAAAACCCTGGCGCCGGACCAGCGCCTGCAACGGATGGCCGACCTTGACCGCAGGCTGCCAGCCGGGCTCCAGGAGGAACGGACCGCCCCGCTGCGCGTGCTGAACGTGGAGCAGCAGGTCGAAACCGCCCGCAGGGGCGGCGCCGGCGACGATGAGGTGTACCGCCTGCGCGCAACAGCATTCGACCCGCAAGCCGCCGGCCGGCTGGCCCAACTGGACCGGGAACAAGGCGAATGGCTGCGCCGGATCAGCGCCTACCGCACTGCAAGCGCCGGCTTAGGCGGCAACCAGGCCGCAATCCAGCAATTGCGCGATAGTCTTTTTACATCGTGGGAACAGAAACGGCTGGGCGCCTACGAATAGGTGCTTGCACTATAATGTGGGGCCAGCATATTAGTGTCTCCTCAGTTAGCGCCACGTTTGCATGCCCTTCGACTTCAAAAAAGCACTTCCCAAACCCGGCAACCGCTTTGCGTTGCCCAATCTGTTCGGCTCCGGCGACGCTTACGCGCTGGCGCACGCGGCACTCGAATTGAAGGCACGCGGCCAGATGCTGGCCGTGGTCGTCGCCCAGGCCAGCGACGGCCAGCGCCTGCTGGCGGAGATTGCGTGGTTTGCCAACGGCGGCCTGCGCTGCAACCTGCTGCCCGATTGGGAAACCTTGCCTTACGATGCCTTCTCGCCGCACCAGGACCTGGTATCCGAGCGGCTGGCAACCCTGCATGAGATCCAGACCGGCCAGTGCGACGTCGCCATCATCCCGGCCACGACCGCACTGGTGCGCATGGCGCCGCCCTCCTTCCTGGCCGCCTACACCTTCTTCTTCAAGCAAGGCGAGTCGCTGGACGAGGCCAAGCTCAAGTCGCAACTGACCCTGGCCGGCTACACCCATGTGTCCCAGGTGATGTCGCCCGGCGAATATTCGGTGCGCGGCGGCCTGATCGACCTGTTCCCGATGGGCTCCGCCCTGCCGTACCGCCTGGACCTGTTCGGCGACACGATCGAGACCATCCGCACTTTCGACGCCGACACCCAGCGCTCGCTGTACCCGGTCAGGGAAGTGCGCCTGCTGCCGGGCCGCGAATTCCCGATGGATGAGACCTCGCGCACCGCGTTCCGCAGCCGCTGGCGCGAAACCTTCGAAGGCGACCCATCGCGCTCGGTGGTCTACAAAGACATCAGCAGCGGCATCGCTTCGGCGGGTATCGAGTACTACCTGCCGCTGTTCTTCGACGAAACCGCCACCTTCTTCGACTACCTGCCGCCGGAAGCCAGCGTGGCCATGGTCGGCGACATCGACGCCGCCATCAAACGCTTCTGGGCCGACACCGAGTCGCGCTACAAATTCCTGAAGGCCGACCGCGAACGCCCGATCCTGCCGCCGCAGGACATTTTCCTGGGCGACGAGCAGTTCTTCGTGCTGGCCAAGCCGCACCCGCGCCTCGCCATATCGCGCGACATGTCGCTGCCATCGTCCGAACTGTCGGCGCCGATCCCGAACATCGCGGTGAATCGCCACCTGGACGACCCGCTGACCAACCTGCGCGCCTACCTGATGCAGTCCGGCCGCCGGGTGATGATCTGCGCCGAAAGCAACGGCCGCCGCGAGACCCTGCAGCAGTACTTCGCCGAATTCGACCTGTCGCCGGCACTGATCGAAGGCTTCGACGGCTTCCTGGCCAGCGACGCCAAGTTCACGCTGGGCGTCTCGCCGCTGCACGCCGGCTTCGAACTGGATGAGGGCATAGCCTTCATCACCGAGACCGAACTGTATGCCGGCAGCGGCCGCCGCGCCGGCCGCAAAAAACAGGAAGCGGTCACGCAAGTCGAATCGATGGTGCGCGACCTGTCCGAGCTCAAGATCGGCGACCCTGTGGTGCACATCAACCACGGCATCGGCCGCTATATGGGCCTGGTCAGCATGGACCTGGGCGAAGGCGAAACCGAATTCCTGCACCTGGAATACGCCAAGGAGAGCAAGCTGTATGTGCCGGTGTCGCAGCTGCACGTGATCTCGCGCTACTCCGGCGCCTCGCCGGACGACGCCCCGCTGCACACCCTCGGCTCCGGCCAGTGGGACAAGGCCAAGCGCAAGGCCGCCGAACAGGTACGCGACACCGCCGCCGAACTGCTCAACCTGTACGCCCGCCGCGCCGCCCGCCAGGGCCACTCCTTCGAGTATTCCTCGCACGATTACGAACGCTTCGCCGACAGCTTCGGTTTCGACGAAACGCCGGACCAGGCGGCCGCGATCATGAACGTGATCAAGGACATGACCTCCGGCAAACCGATGGACCGCCTGGTGTGCGGCGACGTTGGTTTCGGCAAGACCGAAGTCGCCCTGCGCGCCGCCTTCATTGCCGTCATGGGCGGCAAGCAGGTCGCCATCCTGGCGCCGACCACCCTGCTGGCCGAGCAGCACGCCCAGACCTTCGCCGACCGCTTCGCCGACTGGCCTGTGCGCCTCGCCGAAATGTCGCGCTTCCGCACCGGCAAGGAAATCGCCAACGCCATCAAAGGCATGCAGGACGGCACGCTCGACATCGTGATCGGCACCCATAAACTGCTGTCGGACGACGTCAAGTTCGACCGCCTCGGCCTGGTCATCATCGATGAAGAGCACCGTTTCGGCGTGCGCCAGAAGGAAGCACTGAAGTCCCTGCGCGCCGAAGTCGACGTACTGACCCTGACAGCCACGCCGATCCCGCGTACCCTCGGCATGGCCCTGGAAGGGCTGCGCGACTTCTCCGTGATCGCCACCGCGCCGCAAAAGCGCCTGGCCATCAAGACCTTCGTGCGCAGCGAGAACGACTCCATCATCCGCGAAGCCGTACTGCGTGAGCTGAAGCGCGGCGGCCAGGTCTACTTCCTGCACAACGAAGTCGAAACGATCCAGAACCGCCTGGCCAAGCTGACCGAAATGCTGCCGGAAGCGCGCATCGCCGTTGCCCACGGCCAGATGCACGAACGCGACCTGGAAAAAGTGATGCGCGACTTCGTGGCGCAGCGCTACAACATCCTGCTGTGCACCACGATTATCGAAACCGGTATCGACGTGCCGACCGCGAACACCATCATCATGCACCGCGCCGACAAGTTCGGCCTGGCCCAGCTGCACCAGTTGCGCGGCCGCGTCGGCCGATCGCACCACCAGGCTTACGCATACCTTCTGGTGACCGACGTGCAAGGCCTGACCAAACAGGCGCAGCGCCGCCTCGACGCCATCCAGCAGATGGAAGAACTGGGCTCCGGCTTCTACCTCGCGATGCACGACCTGGAAATCCGCGGCGCCGGCGAAGTGCTGGGCGAAAACCAGTCCGGCGAAATGCTGGAAGTCGGTTTCCAGCTCTATACCGACATGCTGAACGAAGCCGTGCGCTCGCTGAAGGCCGGCAAAGAACCCGACCTGGCGGCCCCACTGGCCACCACCACCGAAATCAACCTGCATACGCCTGCCCTGCTACCCGCGGACTTCTGCGGCGATGTGCACGAACGCCTGTCGATCTACAAACGCCTGGCCAATTGCGAAACCCAGAACGCAATCGACGACCTGCAAGAGGAGCTGATCGACCGCTTCGGCAAACTGCCCGACCCTGCCAAGGCGCTGGTGGAGACCCACCGCCTGCGCATCGCCGCCAAGACCGTCGGCATCATCAAGATCGATGCCCACTCGGAAGCGGTCAACCTGCAATTCATGCCGCAGCCACCGATCGACCCGATGCGCATCATCCACCTGATCCAGAACCAGCGCCACATCAAGCTGAACGGACAGGACAAGCTCAAGATCACAGCGAATATGCCTGACCTGGCGGCCCGCGTGAACCAGATCAAGACCGCCATCAAACAACTGACATGAACAACGACATGACCATGAACCTTGTGCTGCAAGGCGTCGGCGAATGCACCGCCCGCCTGCAGCGCATCGCCGCCCTGACCGCACCCAAGAACGTGGTGGCCATATCCGGCAACGCCCTGCGCTGCGAAGGAATCAGCTTCACCCCGGCCCTGCGCCAGACCATCGAAATCGCGGCCCAGGCAGCCCAGCTCGATGCCACCTACATGATGGGCCTGCGCCGACTGGACGAATTCAAGCTGGTAGCGATGGACATGGATTCGACCCTGATCACCATCGAATGCATCGACGAAATCGCCGACATGCAGGGCCTGAAGCCGCAAGTCGCCGAGATCACCGAAGCCGCCATGCGCGGCGAGCTCGATTTCTCCGAAAGCCTGAAACGCCGCGTGGCGCTGCTGGAAGGCCTGGACGCATCCGCCCTGGAACGCGTCTACGAAGAACGCCTGCGCCTGTCGATGGGCGCCGAAGACATGCTGAGAGCCGTACAAGCCGCCGGCCTGAAAACCCTGCTGGTATCGGGCGGCTTCACCTTCTTCACCGAACGCCTGAAAGCCCGCCTTGGCCTCGACTTCACCCGCGCCAACGAACTGGAAATCGTTGACGGCAAACTGACCGGCAAGGTAATCGGCGAGATCGTCGACGCCACCGTCAAGCGCAGCACCGTCGAACACGTATGCGCCGCCATCGGCATCCTGCCCGAGCAAGCGATCGTCATGGGCGACGGCGCCAACGACCTGAAGATGATGAGCATCTCCGGCATGTCGGTCGCCTTCCGCGCGAAACCGGTCGTGCGCGAACAAGCCAACGTCGCCCTCAACTACGTCGGCCTGGACGGCATCCTCAACCTCCTAGCGCATTAAAAGTCGGGGTCAGGTCCGGCAATCGGACATTTTCGGCGATCAGAACAGTTCATCCAGCAGTGAAACTGGAGCTTTCTTCGGTCCAGCTTATGGACACCGTACTGGACCAGGAATCGCTCCTGAAGTGATGCGCCAAACTCGCCGAGGCAATTCCAGGCTATCGCCAGGTCCTGGTAGCGATCAGCAATGTCGACTCGCCCGGCATCGCGTCTTGGCGAATACTGCAATCGGAATCGAGGTTCGGCACTTCAATCGTGACCCCGGCGGGAAAGAAGGATGAGTAAAAACTCGATCTCCGGTTCGCGACGTTGTGTAGAGCCAAGTTGTTGGTCTCTTCGAGCAGCGCCTACCGCTGATGAGGGAATTCCTGCGGTCCTCATGTCACATCCCGCTTAATTCGAACTTCGTTGAAAAATAAGGTCGCCAGGCGCGAAGCTATAAAGAGGGCATGCCGGAAGCTCTGACCCAATGTACCCGCAGCGACGCAGGAGTGCCTGCGAACGATCATTTTCCGGGGTAGTCGTGGCCCAGAACTCTGTGACTGCAAAGCCTCGCTCCAGTTCTTCGTGAAGCCATAATAATCCTGTCGCGGCGTGTCCACGGCCCCAATATTGAGGCCCAAAAAGGAACGCAACTTCGGCTAATTGGTGATGTACCGTCGCTTCAAGGCGCCCAAGCATCGACCCGGCTTCGTCGCGCACAAGATAGTTAAGCCAAAGCTCTCCCTTAACATCCTCGCCAGGTCCCGCAATTGCACGCTCCAGTCCGAGCTTGAACTCCGAAAGGCTTGGTGGCTTCTCTTCGATGTGCAGATAGACGGCAGGATGGAGCAGGACTCCGGCCAGCTCGTCGAGATGTGAAGCCAGCAGGTTTTCGAAGTGCAAGTTTAGTGGCATGGACATTGATAGGTCTGGAAACGGACTTGCCTTCATCTGGTCTGCTTAATCGAGCTTCAAGTCGAAGGCTTCCGGCAATCCTTCGCCTGCGCAGCTCCAAAAGCCAAAGACATCATTGCGCTAGCACGCATTTTTCTGATCAAGATTTTGGGCTTGACGGCTAAAGCTCAGGCCACAATGCCGCGTTCGCGCAGAGCAGAGATTTCGGCCGCACTGACGCCCAGCAATGACAAAACGCTGTCAGTGTGCTCGCCCAGCGTCGGCCCTTGCCAACGCACTTCACCTGGCGTCTCCGATAGCTTCGGTACGATACCCGGCATCTTCACGTGCACCCCATCCGGCAGCTCCGTGTCCAGCAACATGTCGCGCGCCTGATAATGCGGGTCTGCGACGATATCCTTGACCGAGTAGATCCGGCCCGCCGGCACCTCGGCGCGCTCCAGCACCGCCAGCACTTCGTCAATGGTATGCGCGGAAGTCCAACCGGCGATTGCGGCGTCGATCAGCTTTTCCTGTGCCGCGCGGCCGTCGTTCTGTGCGAACTGCGGGTCATCCGCCATGTCGGCGCGGCCGATTGCATGCATCAGGCGCTTGTAAATCGGATTGCTATTGCCTGCAATGACCACATAAGAGCCATCGCGCGTCGGATAGGTGTTGGAAGGAGCAATGCCCGGCAGCGCACCGCCGCTACGTTCGCGCACATGGCCCAGCAGGTCATACTCCGGCACCAGCGATTCCATCAGGTTGAACACGCTCTCGACCAGCGACACATCAACCACCTGGCCATCGCCATGGCCCATCTTCACACGCAACACCGACATCAGCGCGCCCATCACAGCATGCAAGGAGGCCAGCGAATCGCCAAGGCTCACGCCAACGCGTGCCGGCACGCCGCCCGCCTCACCCGTGGTGTAGCGAATCCCGCCCATTGCCTCGCCAATCGCGCCGAAGCCCGGACGGTCTTTATACGGGCCGGTCTGGCCGTAGCCGGAAATACGCACCATGGTCAGCCTGGGATTCAAGGCGTGCAGCAAGTCCCAGCCCAGGCCCAGCTTCTCCAGCGCGCCCGGCTTCATATTCTCGATCAGCACATCGGCATCCGCGCACAGCTGCTTGACCAGGTCGATGCCCTCCGGCGCCTTCAGGTTGATGGAGATGGACTTCTTGTTACGCGACTGCAGGTACCACCAGAGCGAGGTCCCCTTGTGCAGCTTGCGCCATTTGCGGATCGGGTCGCCCTCGCCCGGCGCTTCAACCTTGATGACTTCCGCCCCGAACTCCGCCATCAGCCGCGCTGCGAACGGCGCAGCGATCAGCGTCCCGATTTCGATAACTTTAATTCCCTGCAGCGGACCCGCCATTTCGCACACTCCTCTTGCAATTACATTATCATTAGCGCCAAACCAATCATTCTAACCGGAGGCGAAAAATGCTGTACAAGGGAAGCTGCCATTGCGGCAATGTGAAGTTTGAAGCAGAAGGCAATATCGAAGGCCTGGTAGCCTGCAACTGTTCCATCTGCCAGCGCAAGGGCGCGTTGATGTGGTTCATACCGCGCACCAGCCTGAAATTGCTGACGCCGGAAGAAGACCAGGCAACCTATGTTTTCAACAAGCACGTCATCAAGCACCGCTTCTGCCCGAAGTGCGGCATCCACACCTATGGCGAGGGAATTGCCCCTGGCGGCGGACTTATGGCAGCAGTCAATGCCAACGTGCTGGAAGACATTGAACTGGGCGCTTACCCTGTCACGCATTACGACGGACGCAAACTGTAAGGAACCAATATGGCACAAGAACTCGTGTTCGACGAACAGACCCGCTCCGCCAAGGACTGGGCGTTCTGGCTGTACCTCGGCCACGGCCTGAGCGTATTCTTCACGCTCGGCGCCGCGTCCTTTATTCCCCTGATCCTGAATTACATCAAACGCGATGACAGCGCCGGTACCTTCGTCCACAGCCACCATGGATGGATGATCCGCTCGTTCTGGTGGTACCTGGTGTGGATGGCCATTGGCTGGCTGCTGTTCATCACCATTTTCGGCATGCTGTTCGCCCTGATGGTCTGGGGCGGCGCATGGCTGTGGAAAATCTACCGCCTGATTCGCGGCATCTCTGCCCTCAATAACAACGCCCCGGTCGGCAATTAATTCATAACGTGCGCAGGAAGGCCACCAGGTCGGCCTTTTCTGCCGCAGTCAGTTTCGTCTCGAGGATCAGGTTGAAGAATTCGACCGTATCCTCGAGCGTCAGCAACCGCCCGTCATGCAGGTAAGGCGGCGATTCCTTGATGCCCCTTAGCGGGAAAGTCTTGATCGGGCCATCGCCCACCATCATTGCGCCCTTCGCTTCATGCTGTTTGAAGAATCGCTCCGTGTGCAAGTTATGCATCATGTTGTCGCTGAAATGCGGCGGTGTGTGGCACGTCACGCACTGGGCCTTGCCGAAAAAGAGCGCCTGGCCGCGCAACTCTTGTTCATTGGCCTTGCGCGGATCGAGCTTGCCGGTGACGCCCAGTTTTGGCGCGGGCGGGAAGTCGAGCAGTTCCTGGAATTCGGCCATGAAGTGCACCTGGCTGCCCCGTTCCAATACGTTGACGCCCTTCTTGGTCGCGATCACCGGGTCGCCGTCAAAATACGCCGCACGCTGTTCGAACTCCGTGAAATCCTCCACCGATTTCAGCGCGCGCTGCGAACCGAACAGCCGCTGCAGGTTGACACCACGCAGAGATGGGGTATCAATGCGGTGGCGGAATGCCTGCGGCCGCGCATCGCCTGCCAGGTGGGTTGAAGCGTTGGTGTGTCCATTCGCGTGGCAGTCAAAGCAGGTGACGCCGCGGCTTGGCCGTTCCGAGCGGCGGTCTTCGGACTGGTTGAATTGTTGCTGCGGAAATGGCGTCAGCAGCAGGCGCAAGCCCTCAAGCTGCTTGGGATTCAGGATGCCGTTGAACATCTGGTGGAAGTTATCGATGGTCAGCAGCTTGCCCTTCGAGACGTCGCCCAGGTCCGGGCGCGTGGTCAGGAACATCGGGGCGGGAAATTCCGGCAGCAGGTGATCGGGGAAGTCGAACGCCAGGTCGAAGCGATTGAGGTCGCGCTGTTCCTGCTTCTTGATTTCGTCAATGTGGAACTGCGGGAACAGCATGCCGCCTTCCGGATGATTCGGGTGCGGCAACGGCAGGAAGCCCAGCGGATAAAGGCTTTTCTCGCGGATTTCGTCCGGGCTCATGGCGCCCAGTTTGTCCCAGGTGGCACCGCGCGGCAGTTTGACCCGGATGCCCTCCTGGACCGGTTTGCCGCGGAACATGGTGACCCCGTTCGCAGGCCGGTTCGACAAGTCATAGCGGGTTTCAAGGAAAGCCGCCTGCTCACGCAGCAAGCCCGCCCGCGCCGCCTTCATCCGCTCAAATGTGGTCTGAAAATCTTCCTTCGCCACCACGGGCATATAGCTGGATGGTGGTGCCGCGGAAATCAAACAAGTAGCGCCACACAGCACGGCGCCTGCTGCAATCTTAAGAATTTGCATGACGGTCTCCCCTCGCTTGATGTCCGACCAATTTAAGCAAGTAGGGAGACTCGATCAATACGCGCACGCCATTGTATTGATCTATCGCATAGATAGCTAACTAGCGGTTCGCGAGGAACGCTGCGACCTTGCGCACCTCTTCGACCAGTGATGGTGAATTTTCATGAGTCCAGCTATCGTCGCACCAGTCGCAGTTGTTCCACAGATCTCCCATCCAGCCTACTGCAATATCAGGCAAATTTTCAGGCTTTTGTCTTACCCGAAAGGTCGCCATAGAAATCCCAGATCTCAGGATGTGCCTCGCCGAGCTCATCGTTTGCAAGTTCCGCGACTACCGGGAGCTCGCCCAAGTCTCCCACGTCACACCAGAACTCGACAGCAATTCGATTCAGCTCCTGGCGCCAATCGACCATACTCACAGCTTTGCCAAGGCGCCCTCGATGTCCGCGATCAGGTCGTCGGGATCTTCGAGGCCGATGTTGAAGCGGACCAGGGTGCCCTTCTCTTTCCAGCTCTTGCGCATGGCCTGGATGCGGTAGGGAATGCACAGGCTGTGCGCGCCGCCCCAGCTATAGCCGATGCCGAACAGTTCGAGCGAGTCCACGAAGCGGTCGGTCTGCGCTTCGGTGAACTTTTCGTCGAACAGGACCGAGAACAGGCCGCCGGCGCCGGTGAAGTCACGCTTCCAGTTTTCGTGGCCGGGGCAGTCTTCGAATGCCGGGTGCAGCACTTTGCGGATCTCGGGACGGGCCTTCAGCCAGCTTGCCACTTTGCGCGCGGATGCGTCGTGGGTTTCGAAGCGAATCTTGAGTGTGGGCAGGTTGCGCAGCACGAGGTAGGTATCGTCGGCGCTGACGCCCATGCCCAGCCGCATGTGGGCCATGCTGAGGCGTTCATGCAGCAGTGGATCGCGGGTGACCAGGGCCCCCATCAGCACGTCGGAGCCGCCGGACTGGTATTTGGTCAGCGCCTGCATCACGATATCGACGCCAAGGTCGAAGCCGCGCAGCGCCAGGCCGGCGGACCAGGTGTTGTCGAGTGCGACCAGCACGCCCTTTTGCTTCGCGGCGTCGCAGATCGCGCGCAGGTCCGGCACTTCCATCGAAACCGAGCCGGGAGCCTCAGTCCAGATCAGTTTTGTGCTGGGCTGGATCAGCTCTGTGATGCCGGCGCCGATCATCGGGTCGTACAGCCGAGCTGTGATGCCGAAGTCGTTCGACATCCATTTGGCGAGGTCGCGGTTGGGGCTGTAGACGTTGTCGGGCAAGAGGACGTCGTCGCCGGATTTCAGCAGCCCGAAATTGCACATGGCGATGGCTGCCAGGCCGCTGGGGGCCAGCAGGCAGTGCGTGCCGCCTTCGATTTCGGCAAGGCGGGCCTCCAGCGTGAACGTGGTAGGAGTGCCGTGCAGGCCGTAGGTATAGGCGTTCTTTTCTTTCCAGTCGCCAGAGCGCATGGCGGCGACGTTCTTGAACAGGACGGTGGACGCGTGGTGGATGGCGCTGGGGAAAGCGGCGAAGCCTTCGGGCGGCACGTAGTCCGTGTGGATGATTTGGGTTTGGAGGTGCTTTTTGGTCATGGGACCTATTCTAACCAAAACCGAATCGAA
Organism: Duganella sp. Root198D2; assembly: GCF_001428585.1. Taxonomy (NCBI): domain Bacteria; kingdom Pseudomonadati; phylum Pseudomonadota; class Betaproteobacteria; order Burkholderiales; family Oxalobacteraceae; genus Duganella; species Duganella sp. Root198D2. The sequence goes on from NZ_LMIC01000005.1 coordinate 136,286, forward strand.
TTCCGCGGCCGCTGAACAGACAGGGTCTGACCCTATGGGTCAGACCCTGGTTTACCGGTTTTACTGCGCCTCGCCCCACAGGTCGTGCGCATCGGCAGTGGTGATCTCAACATCAAAGAACTGCCCAACCGCCAGCTTCTTCTTCGGATCGAACGGACGCTTGACGTGCACCACGCCATCAATTTCCGGCGCATCCGCAGCCGAGCGGCCAATCGCGCCGCTAGGCGTCAGTTCATCGATCAGCACTTTCACCGTCGTGCCAACCTTGGCCTTCAAGCGATTGCGCGAAATCTCTTCCTGCAGCAGCATCACACGGCCACGGCGCTCTTCGCGCACTTCTTCCGGCACCGGGTTGGCCAGTTCGTTGGCGGTGGCACCTTCCACTGGCGAGTATGCGAAGCAACCCAGGCGGTCAATCTGCGCTTCCTTCAGGAAGTCCAGGAGGTACTCGAATTCGGCCTCAGTCTCGCCTGGGAAGCCAGCGATAAAGGTTGAACGGATCGTCAGGCCCGGATTCATTTCGCGCCATTTCAGGATGCGCTCGAGGTTCTTCTCGCCGGAGGCCGGGCGCTTCATGCGCTTCAGCACATCCGGATGCGCGTGCTGCATCGGAATGTCCAGGTAAGGCAGAATATGGCCGTCGCCCATCATCGGGATGATCTCATCCACGTGCGGGTAAGGATAGACATAGTGCATACGCACCCACGCGCCATACTGCTTGGCCAACTCGGCCAGGGACTGGGTCAGCTGGGTCAGGTGGGTCTTCACCGGACGTCCATTCCAGAAGCCGGAACGGAACTTCACGTCCACGCCGTAAGCGGAAGTATCCTGCGAAATCACCAGCAGTTCCTTCACGCCGGCCTTGAACAGGTTCTCCGCTTCCAGCATCAATTCAGCGATCGGGCGCGATACCAGGTCGCCGCGCATCGAAGGGATGATGCAGAACGAGCAGCGGTGGTTACAACCTTCGGAAATCTTCAGGTAAGCATAATGCTTCGGGGTCAGCTTGATGCCCTGTGGCGGCAGCAGGTCGATAAACGGCTCGTGCGGCTTCGGCAGGTGGGTGTGCACCTGGGCCATCACCTCGCCCACAGCGTGCGGACCGGTTACGGCCAGCACCTTCGGGTGGACCTTCTGGATGATGTCGTCACCGTCTTTATCTTTTTTGGCGCCCAGGCAGCCGGTCACGATGACCTTGCCATTTTCGGCCAGCGCTTCGCCGATGGCGTCCAGCGATTCCTGCACCGCAGCATCGATGAAGCCGCAGGTGTTCACGATCACGAGGTCGGCGCCGTCGTAGGACTTGGCGGTTTCGTAGCCTTCAGCGCGAAGCTGGGTCAGGATCTGTTCGGAGTCGACCAGCGCTTTCGGGCAGCCGAGGGAGACAAAACCTACTTTTGGGGCTGGAGTGCCGTCGGCGGGAGTGAGGCGAATGATTTGCTTGGATTGCATGGCAGAGAGCTGATGATTCAGGGCAATCCACCATTATATCAAAAAATAGGGGCATATCCCATTTTCCGCACAGCGGAAAAATCGGGAATGCCCCTATTTTTTTGACTTACTTTTTATCGGCCGGAGGCGGCGCGAACGGGAAGGTGCCGAAGATATTCTTGCTCTGGTTCTGCATTTGCTCCTGCATTTGCACAAACAGGCTCTTCGACTGGTCGATGTAGTTATTCATCATGCCCTGCATGATAGGCGCTTGCACGTTCATAAACTGGGTCCACATTTCGGGGCTAAAGGAATTGCCATCGAACGTCGCGGCGCCCTGCGTGAATTTGCGCTGGATATCAGTAAATGCCTGGATATTCTTTTCCAGGTAAGAGCCCATCATGCCCTGCATTGCATGACCGTAGAAGCGGATGATTTGTGCCAGTACGTCGGTCGAGAACATCGGAACGCCACTCGCTTCCTCTTCCAGGATGATCTGGAGCAGGATGCTGCGAGTCAGGTCTTCATTTGACTTGGCGTCAACGACGGTGAATTCCTCGGCATCGAGCACGAGTTGCTTCACATCCGTCAGGGTAATGTAGGAACTGGTCTGGGTATCGTAAAGACGGCGATTTGGGTATTTCTTAATCAAACGTTCAGTACTTTTCTTTGCACTACTCATCGCTGTGTCCCGTTGATAATATTTTCAAGCCCATTATAGGGCGAAAAAAAAGCTTTTGGCACGACAATATTGCATTGCAACTTAACGTTGCCGAGGTTCAATCTGCCTTTGCCTTTACATAACGCCCAGGTGCTGGCTCGATCGGTTCATAACTGGCGCTGCCCAGTTTGCTGCGCGCCTTCACGTCCTTGCCGCCATTCGCCGCCAGGAACTCCGCCCATTCACCCCACCAGCTTCCCGGATGTTCGGCCGCACCATTGAACCACTCATCGTGCGAGGCCGGGCGGGCATCATTGGTCCAGTAACTGCGCTTTTTCTTCGCGGCCGGATTAATCACGCCGGCAATGTGGCCGGAGGCGCCCAGGATGAACTTGTTCAGTTCCGGATTCTTGTTGTTCAGCAGCTTGGTCGACTGGTAGGCCGAATTCCACGGCACGATATGGTCTTCACGCGAAGCATAGATAAAGGCCGGCGCCTGGATCTTCGACAGGTCGACTTTTTCGCCGGCCACGGTCAGCTTGCCCGGTACTTTCAGGCTGTTTTCCAGATAGGTGTTGCGCAAGTACCAGCAGAACATCGGGCCTGGCAGGTTGGTCGAGTCGGAATTCCAGTACAGCAGGTCGAACGGCGGCGGCTCGTTGCCCTTCAGGTAGTTCGACTGCACATAGTTCCACACCAGGTCGTTCGGGCGCAGGCTGGAGAATGTGCTTGCCAGGTCGCGTCCCGGCATCAGTCCGCCGGATTTCAGGGTCTGCTCACGCAACTGCACCTGTGGCTCGTCCACGAACACGTTCAGCACGCCGGTATCGCTGAAGTCCAGGAAAGTGGTCAGCAGCGTGATGCCGGCCGCCGGCTGTTCGCCGCGCGCCGCCAGCACCGCCAGCGCTGTTGACACCAAGGTACCCCCGACGCAGAAACCCAGCACGTTCAGCTTGTCCTGCCTGGTAATTTCACGGGCGATGCTGATGGCGTTGATCACGCCCTTCTCGATGTAATCGTCCCAGGTGGTGCCGGCCAGCGACTGGTCAGGATTGCGCCAGGAGACCAGGAACACGGTGTTGCCCTGCTTCACCGCGTAGCGCACCAGCGAGTTCTCGGGCTGCAGGTCGAGAATGTAGTACTTGTTGATGCAAGGCGGCACCATCAGCAGCGGGCGCTCGTGCACGGTCTTGGTCAGCGGGGTGTACTGGATCAGCTGGAACAGCTCGTTCTCGTACACCACCTGGCCCTCGGTAGTGGCCAGGTTGCGGCCCACTTCGAACGCCTTTTCGTCGGACAGGGAAATATGGCCCTTCTGGATATCGCCCAGCAGGTTGGCCAGGCCCTTGGTCAGGCTTTCACCCTTGGTTTCGATCAGTTTCTGGTGCGCTTCCGGGTTCGTAGCCAGGAAGTTGGCGGGCGACATCGCGTCGACCAGTTGCTGCACGGCGAAGCGGATCTTCTGTTTCTGGTGGGGGCTCGCGTCAACGGCTTCCGCCATTTGCATGAGGAATTTGCTGTTTAACAGGTATGATGCCGCATTGAACGCGGACACCGGGTTGCCCTGCCAGGCTTCGGACGAAAAGCGCCGATCCTTCAAGGAAGGCGCTTTACCGGTGGTCAGGAACTCCTGCCACAGCGCACCGAACTCGCCCATGTATTGGTTTTGCAGCTGCTCCATCGCTTCAGGGCGCACGGTGGCGCCGGCATCGCGCAGCAGCGCGGCGCCAGGGACAGCATCCATCTCCGGCATCATCTTGAACCAGGATTGCCATTGGTTTGGATCGCTGATTTGCGCCATCCATGCGTTTGCGAAGGCTTGCGGGTCGGGCATGTTCATTTTTGAGTCCATTCAGAATTTAAAAAGACTACTTATGTTGATTGTTGCTGTTGCCTGGCTCTACGTCACCATCCTGATGGCGTTCACGGAACCAACCGTGGTCGCCGGGATCATGACTTTCCTGCTGTACGGCGTGTTGCCATTAGGAATACTATTTTATCTAACTGGCGGCAAACGCCGCAAACGCAAACGGGCAGCCGAAGCCGCCCGTCGTGATGATCCGCCTACTCCTTGATCCAGATCAAAGTCGCCTGTCTTCCGGTGACCTTGTCCCTGCGGTAGGAATAGAAGCGGCTGGCGTCGGTAACCGTGCATAAACCGCCGCCAGACACCGCCGTCACCCCCACCCTGCGCAGCGCAAGCCGCGCCAGCGCATAAATGTCCGCCAGGTACTTGCCCGGGATTCCCGGTCTTGCGACGAAGGCGGCGCGTACTGCCGCTTCCTCCACAGCCGCGCCATCGGCGCTGGCCAGGAAGGCCGACAGGACGTCTTCACCGACCTCGAATTCCTGCGGGCCGATCGCCGGGCCAAGCCAGGCGATGATCTCGCCCTCGCCTGCCTCGGCACGCATGGCTTCCACCGTCGCCTCCAGGATGCCGCCGGCAAGGCTGCGCCAGCCAGCGTGGGCTGCGCCGACCACGCTGCCGGCGCGGTTCGCCAGCAGGACCGGCAGGCAATCCGCCGTCTGGATGGCACACACGGCTCCCGGCATGGCAGCAAAGCTGGCATCCGCCTCCGGCACTTCGCCCCGCCCAAGACGGTCGGCGCGGACCACGGCAGTACCGTGGACCTGCGACAGCCAGGCCGGCTCGCTCGGCAAGCGTCCGCGCAGGATGGCCCGGTTAAATGCCACATTCGATGGATCGTCGCCGACGTGGACGCCGAGGTTCAAGCCGCCGCCCGTGGTGGGGATGGCCTGCGGCCCCGGTCCGTACGGCTCCGGGCTCACGCCACCGCGCCGCGTGGTACAGACAAAACCGATATTGGCGGGGGCGTCGGGCCAGTCAGGCACCAGCCATTGGGCCCCTTGGAAAGATTGCTGCATTTATTCGTCGTCGAATTCGTCGTCGTAGATGTCGTAGTCTTCGTATTCGCCGTGCTCGGAGGCGGCAGCCGACAGGACCGATTCATCCGGCTCCTCGATGGCCGCGCGCTCCATCAGCTCCTTGAAGTCATCCGCCAGCGGCACCAGCCACTCCACCGGCTCGCCGGTCACCGGATGCACCAGGCCGAGGCGGCGCGCCTGCAGCGCCTGGCGCGGGAACACGCCGGCCATGTGCTGCTTGCCGTAGACCTGGTCGCCGATCAGCGAGAAACCCAGGTGCGCCATGTGGACGCGGATCTGGTGGGTGCGGCCCGTCTCCAGGCGGCACTGCACCAGCGATACCGGACGGCCGTCCAGCACGCCTTCAGCCAGGCGCTGGTAATGCGTAATCGCAGGCTTGGAGCCCATACTGGTCGATACCGCCATCTTGACGCGATCCTTCTGGTCGCGGCCCATGGACGCATCGATGGTGCCGCTCATGCGCGGCGTGCCCCATACGATGCACCAGTACACGCGTTTCACGGTACGCGCCTGCAGCTGGCGCACCAGGTCGGTCTGGGTCGGCAAGTCCTTGCCCACCACCATCAAGCCGCTGGTATCTTTGTCCAGGCGGTGCACGATGCCGGCGCGCGGCACGCCACCCAGCTGCGGCCAGCGATGCAGCAAGCCGTTCAGCATGGTGCCGGACCAGTTGCCGGCGCCCGGGTGAACCACCAGGCCTGCCGGTTTATTGATCACCAGCAGGTTGTCGTCCTCGAAAACCACGTCCAGCGGCACGTCTTCAGGCGCGAATGCCACGTCTTCCGGTGCCGGCTGCGGAATGACCAGGATTTTTTCGTCGCCATAGACGGTGGCGCGGACTTTGGCCGGCTTGCCATCGACAGTAACATGGCCTTCTTCAATCCAGGATTGCAGGCGGCCGCGCGAAAACTGCGGCACCAGGCGGGCCACAACCTTGTCCAGGCGCTCGCCGCAGTCGGACTTGCTCAGTTCGAGCTCGATCGGCGCGAGGGGATCGGCCGTTAAATCACCTTCAAAATCGGCGTCAAAATCATTATCAGGCACTTGTTCTGCCGAATTCATCTCAGGTTTCAATATCACAGCATTCCCATCGGCTATAATCAGCCAAGTTTAGTATTTTGGTTAACGATTCCTTGCACATCAACATGCAAAAAAAATTATCAGTAGTTGCAGCAACAGTCGTACTGTTTAGTTTGTCAGCTTGTGGCCTGTTACCAGAACGTGCAGACGAGACTCGAGGCTGGTCCGCAACGAAATTATACTCGGAGGCCAAGGAAGAACAGGCCAGCGGCAACTATGAACGTTCCGTTCAGCTGTTCGAACGCCTCGAATCCAGCTATCCGTTCGGCACTTATGCGCAACAGGCGCAGATGGAAATCGCCTATTCCCACTACAAGTCGCAAGACCAGGCACAGGCGCTGGCCGCAGTGGAGCGCTTTATCAAGCTGCACCCGAACCACCCGAACGTTGACTACATGTACTACCTGCGTGGCCTGGTGAACTTCAACGATTCGATCGGTTTGCTGAACTTCCTGTACGAACAGGATCCGGCAGAACGCGACCCGAAAGCAACCCGCGAAGCGTTCGCCGCCTTCAAGGCACTGGTCGAAAAGTTTCCTGAAAGCAAATACGCGCCGGATTCGATTGATCGCATGAAGTACCTGATCAATGCGATGGCGAAGTATGAAGTGTACGTGGCGCGTTACTACTACCGCCGCGGCGCCTACCTGGCAGCAATCAACCGCGCCCAGGGCGTACTGACCGATTACGCGGATTCGCCGTCGATCGAAGAAGCACTGGCCATCATGTATCGCGGCTACGACAAGATGGGCAACTTCACCCTGCGCGATGATACCAAGCGCGTCTTCGACAAGAATTTCCCTGACAGCAAGATGCTGGCGGAGGACGGTTTCAAGAAGAAGGCCTGGTACAACATCTGGTAAGACCGGCAATCCGGTGCCTGGCCCACAGGGCCCGGCACCGGGCTGTCGTCAGGCCGCGATCTTGCGGCGGAATACCCAGGTAGTATCGTTCGAGGCGTCAGCTTCGAATTTGTAGCCATCCACATCGAACTTCTTCAGCTTGGCCGGGTCGGTGATGTTGTTTACCGCCGCATACCGCGCCAGCATGCCGCGCGCGCGTTTGGCGAAGAAGGAAATAATCTTGTACTTGCCGCCCTTCCAGTCCTCGAACACTGGCGTGATGACCGGCATTGCCAGCTTCTTCGGTTTGACCGACTTGAAATACTCGTCCGAAGCCAGGTTTACCAGCACCGGCGAACCCTCTTTGTTCAGCGCCTCGGTAATCATGTCGCCCCAGAATTCGTAAAGATTCTTGCCGCGCGGGTTTTGCAGGCGGGTGCCCATTTCCAGCCGGTGCGCGTGGATCAGGTCCAGCGGCTTCAGCATGCCGTACAGGCCGGACAGGATACGGATGCGCGACTGGGTGTAATCAAGCTGCCTGGCCGACATCGCGCGCGCATTGAGACCATCGTAGACGTCGCCGTTGAAGGTCATGACCGCCTGGCGTGCCTCGCTGGTATCCTTGGTCCAGCTTGCGTAGCGCGCCACGTTCAGCGCCGATAAGGCATCGGAGAGGTCCATCAGCTCACCCAGCTGGTTGGGCGAAAAATCGCGCAGGCGTTCGATCAGCTGCTCCGAATGATCGAGGAACGCAGGCTGCGTTGCGAGTTTGGTGGTTGGCGGGGTTTCCAGGTCAAGACTTTTTGCAGGCGACAGCACAATCAGCATAAGATTCAAAATCCAAAACGAAAAACCCCGACATGATACCTGTTCCACCACAAGTTGCACCGAAGCGCATCGTTATCGATACCAATGTCTGCCTCGACCTGTTCGTTTTCCAGGACCCGCGCTGGGCATCGCTGCTGGCGGCGATTGAAAGCGGCGCGGTCGAAGCGATCACGCGTGCCGACTGCCGCGCCGAATACCTGTTCGTCCTGAACTACCCTCACCTGCCGCTCGATGAAAGTACGCGTCCCGCCAGTGCGGCCCGCTTCGACCAATACATCAAGGTGGTGCAGCCGCCGGAATCCGGCGCACGGCTGCCGGTTTGCACCGACCGCGACGACCAGAAGTTCCTGGAACTGGCGCGCGACGCCCAGGCCGACATCCTGATCACCAAGGACAAGGCCCTGCTCAAGCTGGCCAAGCGGCTGGCGAAAGCCGGCATGTTCAAGGTCATGCTGCCGGAAAAATGGAGCCTGGAGGCTTGACATTCCAGTTTTACCCTCGGGGCAACACTTGTTTTATTTGGCTGCGCTAGAATGGAAAAAATGTCCATTTCCTGAGCACGATGAAACAACTGACTTCCCGCCTGCCCCACATCGGCACCACCATTTTTTCGCGCATGTCGGCCCTGGCTGGGCAGCATGGCGCGGTCAACCTGGGCCAGGGGTTCCCGGATTTCGCCTGCGACCCGAAGCTGGTCGACATGGTCACCGTCGCCATGCGCGAAGGTTACAACCAGTACCCGACCGGCGTTGGCGCGCTCGAACTGCGCCAGGCCATTGCCGACAAGATCAGTCGCTCCTACGGCCACCATTACGACGTCAATACCGAAATCACCGTCACGCCCGGTGCGACGGAAGCCCTGACCACCGCCATCCTGTGCAGCGTGCACCCCGGCGACGAAGTGATCGTCATCGAGCCGGCTTATGACAGCTATCTGCCCGCCATCGAACTGGCGGGCGGCGTGCCGGTGCTGGTGCAGATGGAACTGGCGGCGCACGGCGGCTTCAGCGTACCGTGGACCCGCGTGGAGGCAGCCGTGTCGCCGCGCACGCGCATGATCATCATCAATACGCCGCACAATCCAACCGGCAGCGTACTGCGCGCCGCCGACATGGACGCGCTTCGTGAAATCGTGCGCGACACCGACATCCTGATCCTGTCCGACGAAGTCTACGAGCACATGGTCTACGACGGCCACCTCCACGAGTCGATGTGCCGCTATCCAGACCTGGCCGAGCGCTCGTTCGTCGTATCCAGCTTCGGCAAGACGTATCACGTCACCGGCTGGAAGGTCGGCTATGTCGCTGCGCCAATCATGATGTCGGTCGAATTCCGCAAGGTCCACCAGTACAACGTGTTCTCCGTGAATACGCCCATGCAGCACGGCATCGCCAGCTACATGGCAGACCCTGCGCCATATATTGGGCTGCCGGCCTTTTACCAGCGCAAGCGCGACTTGTTCCGCAGGGGACTGGAAGGCAGCCGCTTCGAACTGTTGCCTGCGGATGGCACCTACTTCCAATGCGTGCGCTATGACCGCATTTCGTCACACTCGGAAGCGGAATTTGCGGAATGGCTGACCAGCGAAATCAAGGTCGCCGCCATTCCTGTATCGGCGTTCTACCGCAACGGCAAGGATTCGGGCATTGTGCGCTTCTGCTTTGCCAAGAAAGACGAGACGCTGGCGCTCGCATTGGAGCGACTGGCGCGCGTGTAACCACTTCGGGGACAGATTATGAACCAGTACCTCAACAGCTTACAGGACCTGGGCATGGAAGGCGGATCGCGGCTGGAGCCGCCGCCGTCCGTGCTGCATGAACTCAACCTGGCCAACAAGCGCCTGGAAAAGTTGTTGGGGGATTTGCGCAATGAACGCAATGCGGATGCCGATTTGCGCAACATCGCGCGCGAAGTAGTTCGCGCGGTCGAAATGAATCCCGAAATCGCACTGGCCTGCCTGTTCCTGAACCAGATCGCAGGCACCTATGCGGTACGCCACTGCATTGAAACCGCCATCGTGGTGATTCTCGTAGCGCGCGGCCTGGACAAGGCTTCGGATGAAGTGGTTTCGCTGACGGCGGCGGCATTGACCATGAATGTGGGGATGCTGCGCCATCACGATAATTTCCAGAGCAAGCCGGGCACGCTGAATAGCGAAGAAATGGCGATTGTGCGCCGCCATCCGGAAGACAGCGCGGAGATCCTGAAGTATGCCGGCGTTGAGGACGACGAATGGATTTCCTGCGTCCTGATGCACCACGAGAATGACGACGGCACCGGCTACCCGGCCGGCATGACGCGCGAACAGATCACCAACAACGCGCGCTTGCTTAGCCTGGCCGACCGCTATTGCGCACGGGTCTCGGCGCGCAACTACCGCTGCTCGATGCTGCCGGACAAGGCGCTTGAGAAGCTCCTGCACGATCCGCTGCATCCTGCCGATCCGTTCTTGCAGGAGCAGTTCCACCGCCAGGTCGGCAAATATCCGCCCGGGGTCCTGGTGCGCCTGGCGAACGGCGAGATGGGTGTGGTGACCGCGCGTGACAGCGGCGACGGCGTATTGGAGGTGCACTGCATGCGCGATGCGGCAGGCAAATCGCTGGCAGCGTCAGTGCATCGCCGCACCGACCAGCCGCAGTGCGCAATCCTCGAAGCCCTCACCGAGGACCAGGCCGAACTGCGCTTCAGCATGAAGCAGATCTGGGGCGCGCAAGCCGCGCTTTGACTTGCACCACACCTGGGTTTGAACGTGAGATTGAAATTTGGTGCGCGCGCACTCTTCGGTTGCCTTGCTTTGGCATCAGCCATTACCGGATTCTTTGTTTGGGCGAAGGCAGAGTATGGCCAAGCGGAGGCTGTATCCGTAGCCGAGACTTTTTTATTCAGGTTGCGAAGTGGCGATTATGAAAACGCCTTCGAGTTGACGACCAAGAACGGCTATGTCGGCAAGACCCCAGCGGATCTGCAACAGTTCACCCAGCGTCACACCTGCTTGAGTGGCCGATTCGTCTGGAGCTCTCCACCCCAGACTAATGGAAACCGGCTGCGCAGGCTGATTCGCGGGCAAAGCATCGATATGGACGAAGTGCGCGTCGAATTCGAGGGGGCTTGCCTACTGGGTGTCAGCTTGCGTCGAACTTCGGACAACAGGTGGCTGGTCTACTATTTTGCGAGCCATGCCGGGTAGTGAATGAATGCAGGTCGACACTTAATTTAATTGCTGCAAGCGCCGTTCGACAAAGGATTGCAGTTCCGGCGAGAGGCGGCCGGAATCCAGCGCACGCTGGAAAGCCGGCTTGGCCTCAGCCTCACGTTTGTCGCCCTGCAGCGCAATCCCCAGGCCCATCCACCAGATGCCATTGGCAGGCTGCAGTTGCACGGCAGCCCGGTAATGCTCCGCCGCCTCGCGATGCCGGCCAGCCCGCTCCAGCACACCGCCTAGCATCGCCCGGTAATCGGGATTCGATTGGGCGTAAGGCAGGCTCTTTTCCAGCGTATCCAGGGCGCCGCTGCCATGTTCCAGTTGCAGGCGTGCCAGCAGCATGGCCATGCCGGTCTGTTCCGGATTCAGCGCCAGGGCTCGCCGCAAATGGCGCATTGCATCGGCCTGCTGGCCGGTCTCCACCAGCACGCCGACAATCGTCTCGCGCGCAGCCAGGTAGCGCTGGTCCATCTCAAGCGCCGCTTCCAGGTCCGCAATTGCTTCCGCCACGCGCCCGAACGCCAGCTTGTCCTGGGCACGCTGGAACAGTGCCGTCGCTGATGCCTGTGCGCCTGGCTCGCGCGATGCCGGAGTTACGGCGCCGCCAGGATTTGCCTGGGCGCGCGCTTGCGTTTTAGGCGCCGCCATGGCGACGTTGTCGCTCTTGCGCCCCGCTGCCTTGGCGCCATTGCTGCCGGCTTCGCGCTTGGCCGGAGCTGCCGCAACTGTGGCGCCTTCCCTGGCTGCATCGTTGGCAGGTGCTGCAACAGCCGCCACCGCGTCCGCGGCCGGCAGTTGCAAGCCATCGACCATCTGTTCCGGCGGTGTCGCTTGCGGCTTTTCTGCAACCGGCGCCTGGCGGATAACTCCCGCGACGGGCGTCGCAGCCGCATCCGCGGGCACATTGCGCATATAGCGCCAGCCTGCGAAAGTGGCGACGCAGGCGACAATAATCACTCCGGCGAGAGCCAGCAAGACCGTGCGGTTGCGCGAAGTCCCGTACTGGACCGCCTGCACGGAATCGGAAAGGCCGCTCCCTTGTGGAGCGCCGCCCCTGGCATCCAGGTCCTGCAGCATTTTGTTAATCAGGCTCATAAGCTCAAACGATAAGACAGCAAAGCGCCCGCGGCAGCGAGTGCTGCCAGGGCAAGTCCCGTGGCCAGCCACGGCCATCCGCGCCGGCTGGCCACCGCGGTATCCTTGGCGGCCAGTTTCACGTGGTGCGCATCAATGCGCTGGCGCCCTTGGCCGTATGCGACCAGCATGGCCTTGTGCGCAATGATGTTAACCAGGCGCGGGATGCCCCGGCTGGCAGCGAACAGCTTGCGCACCGCCCCTTTACTGAACAGGCGCGCCCCCGTAAAGCCCGCCACGCGCAGCCGGTGCGCCAGGTAGTACTCCATGTCGTCGCGCGTCAAGCCGCCCAGGTCGTGCTGGAACGTTATGCGCTGTGCCAACTGGCGGATCGACCGCACCTGCAAATGCTCATTGAGTTCCGGCTGCCCGAACAGGACAATCTGCAGCAGCTTGCGTTTTTCCGTTTCCAGGTTGGTCAGCAGGCGCAGCGCTTCCAGGCTTTCGCGCGGGATCGTCTGCGCCTCGTCGACGCACAGCACGACACGCTTGCCTTGCGCCGCCAGTTCCAGCAAACGCGCGGTCAGCGACTTCAATAACTGGTGCTGGTCGACGTCGCTCGCCAGCGGCAATTCCAGTTCATCGGCCAGGGCCAGCATCAGGGTGCGTGGCTCAAGCAGCGGATTGGGCAAGTAGGCCGTGACGAAATCGTCGCCAAGCGTTTTCATGAACGTCCGGCACAGCAGGGTCTTGCCGGTGCCGACTTCGCCCGTGATCTTGATGAATCCTTCGCCGCTGCGCGCAGCCACCAGCAAGGTGTTCAGCGCCTCCTGCGAGTGCGGGCTCTTGAAGAAAAAGCTGGTGTCCGGCGTAATGCCGAACGGCGCCTCGCGCAAGCCGAAGTGGCTCTCGTACATATCAGCGGCGCCCCGTCGACTGCTTCGGATCGAGAAGGTCGATGCGGCGGCTGCTTTCCATCAGGTCGTGGCTCCAGTCGCTGGCCGTATCGACAATGGTGGGCTTGATCAGGACCACCAGCTCACGCTTCTGGATGGTGTCGGCCGTGCTGCGGAACAAGCCGCCAATCACAGGGATGCGGCCGGCAACCGGGATTTGCGAGCGGTCGGCACTGGTCGACTGGCGCATCAGGCCGCCGATCGCCACCACGCTGCCGTTCTCGCCGCGCACCATGCTGTCCATCTCCGAAGTGGCGGATGCCGCCAGCGGCAGGTTCAGGCTGCCGGCATTGCCCAGGTTGATATTCTTGTTCACCGTTGATACCTGGCTCACCGACGGGTGCACGTGCAGGATGATATTGCCTTTTTCATCGATCTGCGGCGTAACGTCCAGTACCACGCCGGAGAAGAACGGCTGCAGCGTGACATTCGGCGACACCGTGCCATTGCCGGTCGCATTGGTATTGGTGGTGGTGCTGACGCCGGTGACGAAGAATTCGTCGGTGCCGATCTTCAGCACTGCTTTCTGGTTGTTCAGTGTGGCAATGCGCGGGCTGGACAGCACATGCACCGTACCCTGCGACTCAAGGAAGGAAATCAGGGCCGCGAAATTGGAGCTCTGGAACGCCAGGCCGAACAGCGAACCTGGCGCACTGGCGGCAGCTGCCAGCGTGCTGCCAGGCGTACCCAGCAAGCCGTTCGGCTGGCCTATGAGGGAATTGGCGCCGTTAATGCGCGGCGCCAGCGCCGTGCCCGGGGCGATCATGCCGGCGGAAATGCGCGAACCGAAGGCGGCCCAGTTGATGCCGGACTGCGCCTTCTCGCTCAGCTCCACCTCGAGGATTTTTGCCTCCAGGATCACCTGGCGCGCGACTGCCAGCTGGGTCGCCTTCAGGTAACGGTCGACGTTACGCAGGTCTTCCGGCATGCCGCGGATCACCACCAGGCCCGATTGGGGGCTGATGACGACGGCGCGCCCATCCTTGCCGGCGCCGACGATCGCTTCCAGCGACATCTTCAGCTCGGCCCAGAAATCGGACTCTGAGCGCGTGGTGACATTGGCCGCTTCATCCAGCACGTTGGCATTCGGCGAATTCGGGTCGCCATTATTGTTATTGCGGTTCTGGCGATTGTTGTTGCTGGAGTCACCATTGTTATTGTTGTTATTGTTGTTACCGGCGTTCTGCACCGATGTCGACGTCACGCGCAGGTTCGACGAGCCGCGGCGCGACGCGGTCAGGTAATTCACCTGGAACATCCGGCTTTGCATGGTCAGCGGCTTGATCGAAATGCGCGTGCCCTCGATCCGGTAGTCATAGCCGTACATCTCGCGCACCGCCTCCAGCGCCTCCGCAAGCGTCACGTCCTTCAGGTTGGCCGTGATATTGCCGCTGACTTCGGGGTGCACCAGCATGTTGTAGCGCGTGCCTGCCACCAGCGAATTGAAGAACTGGCTCGCCGGCACATCATTGAAGGCGACATTGAAGCGCTCTTCCAGCACCGGGCGCGCCTTAGGCAGCTGCCCTGCCAGTTGTTCGGCCGACGGCAGCAAGGCGTCGGATACCTGGCGCGGAACCGGCGCCGCAGCCGCTGACTGCGCCGCGGTTTTCACCTCGTTGCTGATGGTGCTGTAGGTGTCGCGCATCGGCGTCTGGGTACATGCCGCCAGCATTGCGAATGCGCCGCTGCCCATCGCCAGCCGGCAAATTTGTGAAGCTTTCGAGATGCTCGTTTTCTCTGTCATGGCTGTTGCGCCTTATCCTGTCCCGATGATACCAATTTCAATACTTGTTTCTGCTTCCCGCGTTGCAGGACAACGGCACTCTCGCGTACCTCGACCAGCACGGCGCCGCCCACCTTCCCGCCCAGGGGGACAATGGCACCGTCAATCACTGCCAGCTTGCGCCCGCCCGGGCGGCGCGCCACCAACACCGATTGCAGCTGGGGACCGGCGGCAACTACCGCCACGGCCGGACCACTGCGCTCGGTTTGCGGCGCCAGCACTTCCGGCGGCGGCCTGGTCGGGTCGGGCAGCGCCGTTTGCGCCAATACCGGCATTGCGGCAAACGCCACCAGGGCGGCCAGGATAATTCTCATAGCTTCACCCAGGTTTCGTCGAGACTCAATGTGTACACCGTCAGCCTCAGGCTGGTCTCAGGATGCTTGATGACACTCAGGCGTGCGCTGCCCCAGATCAGGCGCGGCGACACTTTTTCCAGTGTTGCCATATAGCCCAGCAGGTCGGCATAACTGCCCTGCACCACCAGCTCGACCCCATGGCGGTACAGGATCGCCGGCGCCTGGCTGGACGGCTGCGGGGCCGCGCCCTGCGCGGCTGCGACAGCCTGGTCGAACTGTCCGTCGCGCAAGCCGCTGACCGGCAAAGTCTTCATCCCCACCACCTTCAGCCCGGGATGGCCGGCCAGCATTTGTTGCAGCAGCGGGACGATGCGCTGCGGCTGCACCATGCCCTGTTTGCGGTTCAACAAATCCTCGCTGGTTACGCGCGTTTCTTCCTGCACCGTGGCCAGGCGGCGCCGCATGGTGGCATTCGGATCCGCCTCGTAAGCCTTCAGCGTGGCAGCTATTTCCTTGTCCAGCGTGTCGGTCTGGGACTGTCCCTGCTGGATGGCGGCATGCAGCGACTGGCGCTCGGCCAGCATGGGTCCGAATTTTCCGAACCATGCAATGCCGGCGACCAGCACGATGCCCGCAGCGAACAGGGCCGCTCGCTGCGGCAGCGGCATGGCATCAATGCGTTGTTCCAGTTTCAGCAGCGCGGCCTTCATTGGTTCACCCCGCTTGGCACGGCGGCCGTACTGCGCAGCCGGAACTCAAGGAAACGCACCGGCGGCGGCGCTTCGGCCGGGGCGGCTGCCGCTGCCAGCGCCCCAGCTGCCGTGCTGCCTGCAACCGGCGGCAACGCTGTCAGCGGCATGTTCCCGGCCACGTCGGCGGCCGGCGCCTGCACTGCCGCAGGTCCCAATTCCAGGGTCTGGAAAGACTTGCCGCGCAAGACAGGTTCACCGCCAAGGCGCGACAGGTAGGCCGGCACCAGCGCCGCCTGCAGCACGCGGCCCTGCATGCTCACGTCGCGCCGCTCGCCCTCTACTGCTACTTCCGTCAGCCATAAGCCGCTGACGCTCTGGCGTGCCAGAGCGCGGAAATACTCGGCGAAGCCTGCGGCGCCTTCGCCTTCGGCCTGGCGCAGCATCTGCATCGCTTGCTGCAGCGATTTCAAGCGTGATTCTTTCGTTGCCAGCTCAGCCTTCAAGACCGGGTCGCTGGGGCGCGGCGCAAACTCCGCGGCCACCGCCTGCACCCGCGCCTGCCGCTCCTTCAAGCGCATCTCCTGCTGCGACGCCTGCTTGCGCAAGGGCTGCAACTGCTGGTCGGCGAAAATGGTGATCGCAATGGTGCCGGCCGCCATGGCCAGCAGGGCGAGCGCCATGCCGCGCGCGCCAAGGCTGTGGCGCTGCCGCATGAAGATCGGGTTGAACAGGTTGATCTGCTGGCTCATGGCGCGATCACTTCCTGGCGCAATGCTGCGCCGAGGGCGAAGAAGTAATGCGCCTGCTGCGCGCTGTCCTGCAACTCAGGCACAGCGGACAGGTCGATCACTTCCGCCAGGTTGCATTGGACTACCGGCATATACATATTCGACGACAGGTAATTCAGCAGCGGCTCGCCGCAGCCGGGGGCCAGCGCCATCCTGGAGATTGAAACAAAGCCGAACTGCCGCTCGAAGTGGTCGAGCGAACGCTGGATCTCCAGCATCAGCCGGTCCAGTGCGGCATGGCGGCGATCGGCATCGCCCTCGTCCAGCAGTGCCGGCGTGACATCGATCCGGCGCGCCAGATACAGCTCGCCCTGGTAAGTGACGGTCAACAGGCCGCCCTGCGCGCCGATCGACAGCATCGCCAGGCCGCGTCCCTCCTGCTCCAGCAAAGCCGATACGTTGCGCTGGGCTGTCTCCGGAATGTCGATCACCTCCAGGTCGATGTCGGCGCCGAAGAACAGTTCCTGGCGCTGGCGGATCACGCTATTACGTGCCGCCACCACGAACATGCTGGGCGTGCGGCCGCTGGCGCGCTCCACCGGAATCGCCATCACATCGAAGGTCGCGTCGTCGACGTGGAAGTCGAGCATGTCCTTCATACGCCAGCGCACGGCCGTCTTCAGTTCATCTTGCGGAACGTTGGGTGCCTCCAGCGTCAACAGCTGGTACTCGCTGGGCGAGAGCAGCGTACTACAGCGGAATCGCGCGGCATTGCGCGAACGCGCCGCGCGCGCCAGCGCCTCGTCGGCGCCCTGGCCTTCAAGTCCCGCCTCCACACAGCCAAGCAGCACAGGCGTGCTTGCGCCGTGCCGGCGCATCGTCGCCAACGCCATGCCTTGCGGCATAGGCGCAAACACCAGCCAGGCGTCTTTTTCCTTTTTAGCTTTCGAAAAGAATCGCATCGCGCCCTGTCTTCAAACTTTTAGATGAAGAAACAATCGTAATTGTTTGATTAATATGCCATATTTTGCCATTGTTCAGCCCCGGTGTCAGTACAATTCCCTTATATAGGTGACAGGTGTGTTGCGATAAATGCCAAATGTCGCCCTGCCCACCGTACTTGGCAGCCATTCCGGCGCCAGCAAAGGGTCGAAGTAATAATCCGCCGTGCCATTGTTGCCTGCACCCGGCGCTTTCAGCAGGAAGCGCGTCTGGCCGCTGCTGATGGAGCGCAGTGCGGTCGAGGTGGCGCCCAGCACTGGCTTGCAGCTGGCGCCGGCCAACAGGTTCTTCTTGCAGTTGGTGAATTTGAGCAAAGCGGGATTGACCACGTCGGCCATCGAATCGCCGGCGCTGGTGGCCCAGCGCGTACCGTTCCAGTATTGCACGCGCGCGTTGACCGGCTGGTATTGCAACTCCGAGCCGAACAGGTTCGGCAACTGCAGGCGCGCATTCACCAGCACCACCTCGCCCTCGACCAATGCGCGCGCCGCGTTGTATCCGTACAGCGAGCTGACGCCGTCGGCATCGGTGGCGCGTACATACACCAGGACAGGCGCCTGGCGCCCGGCAGCCGCGGTACCGGTGATCGAATACGGGTTCGCCAGTTTGTAGTCGACCGACAGCGACAAGGTCCCTTCGTCATTATCGAAATCGATGTCGCCGCTGTCCTTCACCATCGCCGCTTTTTTGTCGCGCCGCAGGGAATTGTCAGGAGCGGCCGCAGCGAAGACCAGCGCCGGGCACACGCCCCCGTTGGGCGGCGCGAGCGTCTGGTTGCCTGCGCCGCACATGTAAAGCGCCTTTGAAAACGCACCGCGGTAATTTTTCAGCAGGTTGCCCTCCACATCGTGCGCCGTCACAGTCGTGGCAAACGGCAGGCCCGAATACACCATGCCGCTGGTGGCGGAACATGGGACGTCGGCCGGGCAAGGCAGGATAGGCCCCAGCGAGTCGGCCGCTTCCAGCTTGGTGTTGAAGTGGTCGGGCACGAAACGGCCTATATTGGTCGTGGCCGGACTGATGCCGCCGCTGCCAAGGTAGTCGTTGCCGGCCAGGGTCGCCTTTACGGTAATGATGCCTACTTCAGGATAGTTGAAGGTGCCGCTTGAGCGTCCCAACGAAAACGGATTGAGGCTGCCCTCAAGGGCCGGCCGCGCCACCATGTCGGCAAAGGAAAGGCCGTCGCTTGGATCCGGATCGAAATCCACGCTGCGCGGCGACACCTCGTTGCCGAAGTTCTGCGCAAAGTACTTGGTGCCGCTGGTCTTGTCGCGGGTCCGCACACCGACGCGTATCGTGAATGGTTCGCCGGCGGCCGCGAACTGTGCGCCGGTGGCAGTGCTGGCACTTGGATTGTCGGTACGGGTTCCATCTGCAGCGGTCTTGTAGACTTCCATCTCCAGCATGTAAGGACGCATCACCACCGGCCCGCTGGCGCCCGTCTTGCCCAAGGAGTCCTGCATGAAAAGCTTGATGCGGCCGACGTCGAAATAATTGAACGTCAGCGGGGTGCTGATGCTGGCCTGGTTGGCGTCGACCACCAGGGCGCGATATGCCGACCATTGCGTGCCGCTTGGAGTGGCGCTGTTCTCCGCGCATTTTGGCAGCAAGGCGCTGCGGTCGGGGAAGGAAGCGAACTCCGACGATCCCTTGACTGGATTCTGGCAGGACATACCAAAGCGCATCGAGACCGTCGTCGGCAAAGTCGCACTGGGAGCGGTCGGGACGCCGGACGAATTGACCAGCGTGATGTACACGGGAATATCGTCGCCCGCGACTACGCTCTTCCAGTCAATGAACAGGCATTGTCCTGCGCTGCCGAACGCCACGCCCTTGGTGCATTTCGATTTCGTAAATACGTAGGGCGCCACGTCCACCGAAGCGGTGTCGGTGGCAGTGTTGTTCGACATCTGGTTGTCGAATTCACTGCCGCTCACAGTGACGGTATTGCTAAGCGAATTCGTCACTGCGTTGACCATGACAGTCAGTTGTAGCGGCGGCGCACTGGCGCCAACATCCAGCGGCGTGTTGTAGTTGCAGGTGACTTTCTGGCCGGGCTGGGCGCAGGTCCAGCCATCGCCGCCCGCATACACCAGGCTCACTTGCGCAGGCAGGTCGTCGACCACCTGCACGGTGCCCGGCTCCGCCGCCGGGCCATAGTTGGTGACATTCACTGTGTACACCATGGTTTGGCCGAGCGTCGGCGCCTGATCGCGCGAGATCGTAATGCCGAGGTCGGTCACCGGCGTATTCGGCACCGCGATCACCTCGGCGCTCAGCAGCACCAGGTCCTGGTCGGAACGGTACACCGTGGCGGCGCTGGTTTGTCCCGCCTGGATCACCGGGCTGCTGACCGTGTAAGAATCGTAGTCAATGCCATAGGAAGCCGAATCGGTGCCGGCAATGGTACTGACGGAATTGAACTGGTTGCCCGGCGGATTGACGGTGTTCGACATCGAATAGCCGTTGAAGGTCAGGAACTCGCCGTTGGACGTACTGCTCAGCGTGCTGTCGCCTTCCCAGGTGATGTGCGCAATGCGCCCGGTCTGTGTTGTCAGTGGCGGAATCTTGAAATTCGACAGCGACAGGCTCACGCTGCTGTACTGGATGTACTGGAAGCCTTCGTAGATATTCAGCACGCGGAACGTTTCGCTCGGCAGCGAATAGACCACCACCATTGCCCAGCCGCCGACCACGGCCTGCACATCGCACCACTTCGCCGCATTATTGATGGTCAGGCCCGAAAACGTATATTTGCCGTTGCGCTTGGCGGTGACCTCGGCCGTGATGTCATAAGCGCCGCTGAAGAAATCGTAGCCCACGGTGGCGCTCTTGTACTGGCGCGAGGCGGGCGCCGTAATCGCCTTGCCCTCGAAGACCACGCCATAATCGGTGGTGGTACCGGAAGCGGCCCAGTAAAGCTGGGCGCTGAGGATCTTGGCCGTTGTCGGAATCCCGCTCAAGGTCACGTCCGTGATCTCGTTGGCGGCATAAATGGTGCAAGGATTGGTCGTGTTGGACGCCTTGCGCAGCGTCCTTTCCGCGCCAACGAAATTGACGTTGCCGGCAAAGCTCTTGAACAGCGAAATAGTGGTATCCGCATGCGCAGGCGCGGCCAGCACCATGCACATGGCGGCAGTGAGCAGGAAGCGGCAAAGGCGCAACAGGCTATTCACTTCTTCAATCTCCGAAATCGACCTGGATGACCCGCTGCACATAGTCGGAACTATTGTTCGCATTCGGGCAAGCGCCTGCTGCAGGCTGGTTGCAGGCAACCGAGCGCATGCGATAGCGCTTGATCGCTCCCAGCACCGTGGTGGTGCAAGTCACGGTAACAGTATAGGGGCTCAGGGTGGTATTGGCCGGCATGGCGAAGCTGGACGTGGACGAAGCGCCGCTCGCTGCCGGGCACAAGGCGGCGCTGCGCAACTGGCGGTGCAGGCCCCATTCCACACCGGAGCGCGCGGCCTGGTAGGCGCGCGTTCCCTGCACGTCGAGCCCGAAGGCTGCCTGCTGGGTGGTGGTGACGGTGACGATGGCCACCGCCAGGAAGGACAGGACCACGACCAGGAAAATGGCCGCAACCAGGCTCACGCCGCGCTGCCGCGAATGTCTGCGCATGGTCGTCATATCGGGTTATCCACGTGGATCTGGTGGAACAGCGTCACCGACTCCGCCGGCACATCCGGCCGCGCCAGTGTCAGGCTGATGCCAAGCAGGCCTGAACGGGTATTGGCGATATTCGCCTCATACGTAAATTGGCAGGCCGTGACGTTGGTGGCCAGTATGGCCGTATCCGGCGCTGCAGCTGGCGGCGCGTAGTTCCATTGCCGCACCAGCTGGCGATTCGCCAGGTCGCAGACAAACTTGACCGGGCCGGTCACCACCTGGAACCGGCGCGCAGGCGAACTCAGTACAGGCGCGCTGCCGCCCGGACCGGCGAAAGGATTGTTGGCCAGGGTAACGGTATTGCCCGCCACCGCACTGACCAAGGCAATATTGTCGCCCGCGTAAGCATCTGCGCGGTCAATGCCGGGCCCCAGGTTGTACACCACGATGGAGTCGGTGCCAGGCACAATCGCAGGCGACGGCATCTGGCCCACCACGGTAAAAGTACGGTCGGTGCTGTCGACGAAATCAAGGTAGGCGGCGCCCTCGTTATCTTCTTCGGCCAGATAGCGCCCACCGGATTTGGTCGGGAAGAATTCCACCGTGGTGCCACCGCCGGTGACCCGCGCGCTATTGGGCAGCGCCCGCCGCACCTCGCGTGCAATGCGCCGCACCGCGATGTCGGCGGCGTCGCTCAACTCGGCGCGCGCGGCGCTGTCGACATAAGCCTGCACCGGTGCGCGCAGGAATACGGCAACCATGCCGACCACGATGCCGGTCACGACCATCACAACGATCATCTCGATCAGCGTAAAGCCCCCTGCCCGCCTCATTGCGCCACCTGCGGCGAGTGACGGGTGCGGTAAGTGTCGAGTTCAACGAAATCGGTCGCCAGCGGGCCGTGGGTCACGCGCACCGTCAGCCGCAGTACTTCCTGCGTCGCGACCGCAGCGGTCGACGTGATCCCGTTCAGCGATTCGGCACGCAAAGTGAGCGTCGCAGCGTACCCGCTCACTCCCAGTTCGTTGCCAGCGGCGTCTACAAGTTTGCCGGCCGCGTTATTGAAGGCGGCAACCGGCACCCCTAGACTTCCCACATAGTCATTGATGTTATCGAAAGGCCGTGGTGTGTTGCCGGGCTCGGTTCCGACACCTTCGGGCGTCGCACAATTGGCGGGCGCCGCAGGGTTTTCCGTGGTGTCGCTCGGATCGCAGAATGTGAATGCCGCCAGCTGCACTTCCTCCAGCAAACCCTCGGCGATCAGCAAGGCCTGCTTGCGGCGCAGCGGGTCGGCACTGGTATTGCTGGTATTGGCCAGCGTCCGCAGGATAGCTGCAGCCGCGATGCCGACAATGATAATGAACAGGATCAATTCGATAAAAGTCAGGCCCGACTGGCGTTGGCGTCTAATAGACATAGCCGGTTTCCCATTGCACCCTGACCGCCTGCTGTACACTGCCGGCACTCACCTGGAGGTTGAGGGAGCTGAACTCCGCACCCGAAGACAGCTGAGGTTTGCCAGCTGCATCGAAAAAGAAATGGTTGTTTGCGGCGCCAGCCGGCGACAGCCCCAGGGTCACATTGGCCGGGGGCGCTATACAGGCCCATGAGCGGTCTGTGCCGCATTGGCCGCTGTTAAAGCTG
Organism: Duganella sp. Root198D2; assembly: GCF_001428585.1. Taxonomy (NCBI): domain Bacteria; kingdom Pseudomonadati; phylum Pseudomonadota; class Betaproteobacteria; order Burkholderiales; family Oxalobacteraceae; genus Duganella; species Duganella sp. Root198D2. The sequence goes on from NZ_LMIC01000005.1 coordinate 159,021, forward strand.
TTGCCGCCGCCAGGATCTCGCACGTGATTGGCAGCACTGCAGTTGGCGGCAAAACAAAGCGCCACGCTGGTGCCGTCAAGGTAGACGTATATTGGCCGGTTCTGGGCGATCGCCAATTGTTGGCCATAGCGCAGGGTGGCCCTGGCTTGCGCCGCAAAGCCAGCCGCATCGTAGTCGCCGCGCGCAAAAAAACGACCGAAAGCAAGCGCTGACAGGATGCCGATAACAACCAGCACAATGATCAGCTCGACCATTGTGAAGCCGCGGTCAGGCGAAGCTCCGCTGGTTGCCATCGCTCCGTTATATTGCCGGGCCGCTTAGCAGCCGGACGTATCTTGCGAAATGACTGGGGGCGTGACGACAGGCGGAGTTGCCGCGCTGATCACAGCTGCCGTATATTTCACATAGCACTTGGCGCCCTTGGTCGATCCCGCAACACTGTTCGGCACAAACGCAGTTTCAGTGGCCGAGGTAGCTGGGCCATTACCTGCCCCCTGGCTTGGGGCGATGGTCGTGTAATCGGCACTGTTGATGCCAGCCATGCTTGCGATTTGCGTACCGGTGACGGTCGGGTAGCCAGCGGCATCAACCGTGACGTCCAGGCCTTCGAGCTTTACCGGGGACGATTGCGAGATCAGCCAGCGGCTATGGACCATCGCGTTTGCAGCGTTCAGCGAACCACGCACTGCCGATACGCTTGCAGCACGTGCTTCAGTGCCGACATCCAGGAAACGCGGCAGAGCGGTTGCGGCCAGAATGCCGAGAATCACGATCACAACGATCAGTTCGATCAAGGTAAAGCCGGCTTGCTGCGAGCGGTTCATCGAGTTTGGAATATTTTTCATCACTTCTCCCATGAGTTCAAAAATCATACGGACCAGCGTCATGGCTAGTCATTTAGTTGATTCAGAACAACGCCGGCATTTTCTGCGGGCGGTTCTGATGGCCTGACGGTTCGTTCGGGCAAGCGCCGCAATTCTAACTTGAAATAGAGCATTTGTTGTTGCTTCAATGAAGATTTCTCTGGGGCAAGTAATACATACACCAGCTCCTTCGACTCCCTATCAAAGAACCACGTCCCCGGTTCGGCCGGAGCGCTGCCCCGGTTCGCGAACTCGCCCACGTAATTGACGGGCTTCACCGCCAGCAGTTGCATCGGATTGCTGCCCGCAAGCGCATCCGTTGCTGCGTTGGATCTTAGGCGATGCATTTCCACTGCGGCGCGCAGTTGTGACAGCGTCACATCTATTGCCCGCTCCTCTGCGCTCCTAGTGTAGAACGGAATCTTGCCGAGGAAAACGGCCAGTAGCACCAAACCAACGATCAACCATACCAATGCTTCAAAACGCCGGAACCTGCTCTGCTTCGTCATTTTTTGAAAGCGACTTTGCCCAGGTCCCAGATCGGCAGGAACACGCCGAGCGCCAGGATCAGCACCATGATGCCCAGGAAGGTAATCAGGATCGGCTCGATCTGCGCCGACAAGGTCTTCAGTTCATAGTCGACCTCGCGTTCGTACATCGAGGCGATCTCTTCCATCAAGTCGTCGAGCGAGCCGGTTTCTTCGCCGACCGCGATCATCTGCAGCACCACGGGCGTAAAGACATTGGCCGCAACTGCCGTACGCAGGATGCTTTCGCCGCGCTCGACGCCGTCGCGCATCTGTTCGACGCGGGCAGCCAGGTAAGCGTTGTCCACGGTCTGCGACACGACCGTCAGGGCCTGCACGATCGGCACGCCGCTGCGTGCCGACAGCGAAAAGCTCCTGGCAAAGCGCGACATGGTTCCTTTGTGGATGATCTTGCCGGCGATCGGCAGGCGCAATTTCCATCGGTCCCAGTTATAGCGCCCCGCTTCGGTCGCGATCCATGAGCGCCAGCCGAAGCCCGCAACGACTAGCAGGCCGGCGAACAGGGGCCAGTAATTGACGGTGAAATTCGAAGTCGACAGCAGGATGCGCGTCATCAGCGGAAGCTCCGCATTCAAGCTGCGGAATACCCCGGCGAAGGCGGGGATCACCCACATATTGATCACGACCATTGCCACCGCCATCGCAATCACCACGAAAGTCGGGTAGCGCAGCGCCGAACGTACGCGCTCTTGCATATCGCGTTCGAATTCAAGGTGGTCGAACAGGTGCAGGAAGACCTCGTCCAGCCGGCCGGTCATTTCGCCGACCCGTATCATCGACAGGTAAAACGGCGTGAATGCTTCCGGATGGCGCCGCATCGATGCCGACAGCTCACGGCCGGCATCGAGCGACTCGCGCAGGTCGGCGATCACCCGGGCAAAGGCTTTGCTGATGGCCGACTCCTGCAAGCCAGCGAGGCCGCGCATGATGGGCACCCCCGATTTCAGCAAGGTATGCATCTGCCGGCTGAACAGCTGCACGTCCATCGAATTGACGCTCTTTTCCGTCAGCTTTTCCCACAGCTGGCTCCAGCCCGACTTGCCAGTGGCGCGGTTGGCGGTCTCGGTAATTTCTACCGGGGTCACCCCGGTTGCAAACAGTTGGTCGGCCACGGCTCCGCTGTCCGCGCCCTCCAGCACGCCGGCCAGCAATTCACCACGGCCATTCCGGCCTTTGTATGCGAAATAAGGCAACTCAATCCTCTAACTGGTTACTGATACGCATCGCCTCCGAGACAGTGGTACGTCCCTGCACCACCTGCTGCACCGCATGGCGCCGCAGGGTCTGCCCGGCCATCTGCTGGGACGCAGCCTTGAGGAAGGTTGCCGGGTCCGGATCATTGGCAGCGTCCACCACCGACTGGGTCATTTCCAGCAGCTCATAAATCCCGGTGCGTCCGCGATAGCCAAGGCCATTGCAATGGGAACAGCCCTTGCCATAGAAGTAGCGGCCCATGTCGACCTTGTCCTTGAGCTCGAGGCTGAGCCATTCGTGCTCGTTCGGCGTCAAGGTGTAAGGCGTGGTGCAGGACTCGCAGATCAGGCGCAGCAAGCGCTGCGCCAGCACGGCCTGCAGCGAGCTGCCCACCATATAGCGCGGCACCCCCATGTCCATCAGGCGCAGCGGTGTGCTGGCGGCATCGTTGGTGTGCAGGGTCGACAGCACCAGGTGGCCCGTCATTGCGGCGCGCAGGCCGATCTGGGCGGTTTCCTGGTCGCGCATTTCGCCGACCAGCACGATATCCGGGTCCTGGCGCAGCGCGGAGCGCAGCACGCGCGCAAAATCGAGCTCGATCTTCTCATTGACCTGCACCTGGTTGATGCCGGCCAGGCGGTATTCGACCGGGTCTTCGACGGTGATCAGTTTCTTTTCCATCGAATTGAGTTCGGCCAGCGCGCAGTACAGCGTGGTGGTCTTGCCGCTGCCGGTGGGCCCGGTCACCAGCACCAGGCCGTTCGGGCGCGCCACGATGGCGCGGAAGCGGTCCAGCAACGGCTTGGGCATGCCGATGGCATCCAGGCGCAAAGTCATGCCGCTCTGGTTCAGCAAACGCATGACGATGGATTCGCCGTACTGCGTCGGCATGGTGGAAATACGCACGTCGATGCGGGCAGCCTTCACCCGCACGGCGAAGCGGCCATCCTGCGGCAGGCGCTTCTCGGAGATGTCCAGGTCGGACATCAGTTTCAGGCGCAGCGCCAGTGCCTGCGCGATCTTGATATCCGCTTCCGTTTGCAGGTGCAGCACGCCGTCGATACGGAAGCGGATCTGCAGCCGGCCTTCCTGCGGCTCGATGTGGATGTCGGACGCGCGCACCTGGGCCGCATCGTCGAACAGCGATTGCAGCAGCTTGACCACCGGCGCTTCTTCCAGCCCCGGACTGGCGGCAGCGAGTGCGCCAAAGTCCACCGAGCCCTCGCCCATCTCCTGTTCCAGCTCGCGTGCCAGGCCGGAGATGTCTTCCGTGCGGCGGTAAATGCGGTCGATGGCGGCCAGCACCTCGGTCTCGTTGACCACGGCCAGCTCGATAGTCTGTTTCAGCAGGCGTGCAATTTCGTCATACGCAAACAGGTCGGTCGGGTCGGACAGGCCGACCAGCATGGTTCCCTTGCGGTCTTCCAGCACCAGGGCGCGGAAGCGGCGCGCCTGGGTTTCCGGCAGCAGCCGAACCAGGTCGGAACTGATCTGGTAGAACTTGAGGTTGATGTAGGGGATGTTGAGCTGGCGCGCGAGCGCGCCGGAAATCTGTTCTTCGGTGACAAAGCCGTGTTCAACGAACACCCGCCCCAGTTTTCGCCCGCTGCGCTTCTGCTCCGCGAGCGCCATGCCCAACTGTTCTTCCGACAGCAGCTTTTGCTGCACCAGGATTTCACCTAAACGAACCTTTTCCGGTCTCGTCATACCACTTCCCCGATTACATTATTTGCTGGCATTGTATGCGAAGGAATCGTGCAAGCATAGCAAATCCAGTTAGCAGAATAACCACACTCCAGCCACGATGCTGGAGCGCGACGAATTCTTGCGATACGTGATCCAATTGCAGGGCCCATTTCCAATCGACCCGATGCCTGCACGCCGCCATGTACCAGCAACATTTTGGCCTGCACGAGGCCCCCTTCGGCATTACGCCGAACCCCGCCTTTTTTTATAGCGGGAATACGCGCGGCGAAATCCTGTCCGCCTTGCTTTACGCTGTCACCCAAGGCGAAGGTATCGTCAAGGTGACCGGCGAAGTCGGCTGCGGCAAGACCATGCTGTGCCGCATGCTCGAGGCGCGCTTGCCGCGCGGCGTCGACGTGCTCTACCTCGTCAATCCAACTTTGGGCCCGCAGGAAGTATTGCATGCCATCGCCGCCGAGCTCGGACTCAACACCAACGGCCGCCGTGCCGATGAGGTGTTGCGCGCCCTGCACGCCGAACTGATCGCTCGCCATGCCGCCAAGCACCGCGTGGTGCTCCTGGTCGAAGAAGCGCAGGCGATGCCGCTTGAAACGCTGGAGCAGGTGCGCCTGCTGACCAACTTGGAAACCGCCAGCAGCAAGCTGTTGCAGATCGTGCTATTCGGCCAGCCGGAACTGGATGAGCATCTGGCCCTGCCGCGCATGCGGCAACTGCGCGAGCGCATCACGCACAGCTTCAATGTGCCGCCGATGCCGCGCGAGCAGATCCCCTACTTCCTGTCGCACCGCTTGCGCGCTGCAGGCTACCAGGGGCCGGAACTGTTCAGCCGAGGCGCGGTGCGGCTGATTGCGCGCGGCTCGCAAGGCATCGTTCGCCGCATCAATGTACTGGCGGACAAATCGCTGATGGCTGCCTTTGCCGAGGATTTGCCGTATGTAAATTCCTACCACGTGCGGCAGGCGATTGAAGACAGCCTTTATTCGTGCGCGGTGGTTCGCGGTAATCGCAGTATGATCGTTTTCGATAAACTCCTGGCAACTTGCTTCAGGCGGCGAACGACATGAAGAACCTTGCGGCTTCCCTGTTATGCGTCCTGCTTGCGGCTTGCGCAGCGCCGAAACTTCCCCTATCCCCTACCCATGTGGCCGAACCCGAGCCGGTGGCAGGCGCGATTCCGGAACCGGTGCAGCAAAGCGCCGCACTTGCGCCGCCCCGGCCGGCTGCGCGGCAGGAGACCTATAGCGTGTCGGTGCACCGCGTACCGGTGCAATCGGTGCTGTTTGCGCTGGCGCGCGATGCAGGGCTGAATGTCGACGTGCATCCTGCTATTGATGGCACGGTAACGCTGAATGCACTCGACCAGACCTTGCCGCAGCTATTGGCGCGCATCGGCAAGCAAGTCGATATGCGCTACGAACTGCAGGGAAAGAACCTGCTGGTGCTGCCGGACCAGCCGTACTGGAACCACTACAAGATCGACTACGTCAATATCGCGCGCAGCACCAATAGCAGCGTGAGTATCGCGACGCAGATTTCCACCACGGGCGGTTCTGCCTACGGTGGCGGCGGCACGCCATCCAACCCGGTACCCACTGCCGGCAGTTCGCTGGGCAGCGGCGGCAACAACAACTCCACGACATCGGTTGCCAATCGTTCCGATAACAATTTCTGGTACAGCCTCGAGAAGAATATTCGCGATATGCTGCGCCCGACCACGCTCAATGACCAGCTTACCGATCCGCTGGCGCAGATGCGCGAACAAGCCAATGCGATGATGCAGCAAATGCAGGCCGGAGGCGGTGCTGCACCGGAAGCCGGCTACCCTGGCGCGCAGGCCAGTGCGGCGCAGGCACGCGCACTAGTTGGCGGGCCTGCCGCGAATACCGCGTTCGGTAACGGCGGGGCCCCAGCGGGCCGTAACCCGCCGTCCGTGATCGCCAATCCGGAAGGCGGTTTGCTATCCGTGCGCGCCACCAGCCGGCAGCATGAAAAGGTACAGGAATTCCTCGACATCATCATGTCCACCGCCAAACGGCAAGTACTGATCGAGGCGACCATCATCGAGGTCAAGCTCAGCGACCAGTACCAGCAGGGCATCAACTGGGCGCGCATCAATAGCAATGGCAAGCTGGGACAGGGACAGGTCGGCACCACACCACTTCCCTCCGGCGTAGCGCCAAAAAGCTCGGCCGGGGTCTTCATCTTTGACTACGCCAACCCGACTACACGCTTCGGCAATATCACGGCCACCATCCAGCTGCTGGAATCGTTTGGCAAAGTAAAGGTGCTGAGCAGCCCCAAGATCAGCGTGCTGAACAACCAGACGGCTTTATTGAAAGTGGTCGACAACAGCATCTTCTTTACGCTGAAAGTCACGCCTGCGGTCCTCACGTCGACCGGCACCATTGCGACGCCGGCCACCTATGAGTCCAAGGTGGAGACGGTACCAGTGGGCTTCGTCATGAGCGTAACGCCGCAGATTTCGGCGGAAGATGAAGTCACGCTCAATGTGCGGCCGACCATTACGCGCATTGTCGATTATGTCGAGGACCCCAATCCCGAATTGAGCAAACAGAATGTGAAGAGCCGGGTACCGGTGATCCAGGCCCGTGAAATGGAGTCCATCCTCAAGATCCAGAGCGGACAGGTCGCCGTCATGGGCGGCTTGATGCAGGATTCCGTCGACAACAAGAAAGACAGCATTCCCTTGCTCGGTTCCGTGCCGGTGCTGGGCAACCTGTTCTCGTACCGTAATGAGACGGCCAGCAAAACCGAACTGGTGATCTTCCTGCGGCCGGTGGTCGTGAAGGATGCCAGCCTGGCTGGCGACTATCGCAGCTACCGCTACCTCATGCCCCCGCGGCCGGCGGGTGAATTATGAGCTTGCTGATGCAGGCCTTGCGCAAGGCCGAACGCGCGCGCGCGCAGAACGGACATGATGCGGAACACGAGCCCAGCCTGGAGCCGCCACCATTTGGTGCGGATGCCGTGCCTTCGCCTGCGCCGATCGAAGGCGGACCTGCCTTCGCTGTCATGCCTGACGCCTGGCGGCTCGAACCGCTTGATGCCGAGCCACCGGTCGTTGCGGCGCAGGAAGCGGCACATGACCCTGTGCCGCCGCAAGCGCGCCATGAGCCGAAGCAGCCGCCGCCTGCAGCGGCCGCCCCACGCGCCACAGTTTCGCCCCGCGCGGCGGCAGGCAGCCCGGGCAACGGGGCCGCCGCTGGCCCAGGGAAAGGCATGGAGGCTGGCGGGTCGCGCAGCGCGGGATTGCAGCGGGCGATGGCCTCGCCACCGCGCCGGCTTGCGATCCTGGCCGCCGCCCTGGCGGCCCTGCTCGCGGTATTTGCCTTTATTTACTGGCGTGCCGTGTCAGCGCCCGGCCCCGGAGCGCGGCTGCCGATGGTGCCCATGCCGGCGCCCGGATCGCCTCCGGTAGCGCAGGACGGCTCGCAGCAAGGTGCGCCCATACCGGTGACACCCTATGTTACCCCGCCCGGCGGCGATCCCGGCCTGCAGGCCGCTGCACCAGGCAGCGCCGCCGGTGCAGCCGAAGCCGGCGCGGGCGACTCGTTTGCCTCGGCGGGCGCCAACGGGACTTCGGGATTGGTCGGCGCAGGCGCTGCCACGCCAACGCCAACGCCTGCCGCAAAAGCGCCAGCCTCGCGCCCGAATGCCGAGGTTGCGATCCCCACGCCCGAACAGCTTGCCGCCATCACCGATCCCGCCATTCGCGCCGAAGCAATGCGCGACGCCGGGGAACGCGCGGCACGGCAGGTGCGCGCAGAGGGCGCGGCAGCGTCGCAACCGGCTGGAGGGCAAAGCAGGCTGCAGGCACAAAATGCCGGCAGCATTGCGGCCAGCGTCGTAAGATCGCCTGCGCCTAAAACAGCAATAGGCGACACCGGCACCGTCCAGTTTGTGCGCAGCACGGCGTCGAGCCAGGTCGAGCCAGCCGTACAGAATGGCTACGCCGCCCTGAAGTCCGGCGACCTCGCCACCGCGCACCAGCAATACGATCTCGCCCTGCTGCAAGACCCGACGAACCGCGACGCACTGCTCGGCGCCGCCGCCGTGGCGCTGCGCGAACACGATGGGCAACAGGCATCCAGCAATTACCTGCGCCTGCTCGAACTGGACCCCAACGACCCGGATGCCCTGGCCGGACTCACCGAACTGCGCCCCGGCGACCTGCAGGCAAACGAGATCAAACTGCGCGGCCTGGCGCGCCAGCACCCCGACTCCGGCCCCGTGCAATTCGCCCTTGGCAACCTGTTCGCGCGCCAGGGCCGCTGGCCGGAAGCCCAGCAAAGCTACTTCCGCGCCTTCAGCGCCATGCCCGAAAACGCGGACTACGCTTTCAACCTTGGCGTCGGCCTTGACCGCATGAACCAGCCGCGCCTGGCCCAAACCTATTACCGCCGCGCGCTGGAACTGGCGCAGGCCAGTCCTCCAACATTCAACATCGAAGCCGTCCGCAAGCGATTGCAAATCCTGGAAACGCCGCCCCGATAAAGCACAATGGCCGACACGCAGAAAATCCCGCTCGGCAAACTGCTGATCCAGAAAGGCGTCATCAGCCAAGACCAGCTGCGGATCGCACTGACCGAGCAAACACGCAACAACGAGCCCCTGGGCAAGTTGCTGATTGCGCTCGGCTTCGTGACCGAAGCGACGATGCGCGAGGCGCTCAGCGAAAAGCTGAATACCCGCTCGGCCGACCTGAAAAGCCTGGTGGTCGACGCCGTTGCACTCCAGCTGATTCCCAAGGAGGTGGCCAAGCGCTACCGGGTCTTCCCCATCGTGTACGAACGGGCGACCGATGAACTGGTGCTGGCCATGTCCGACACCACCAACATCGTCGCGCTCGACCAGATCAACGCCATGCTGGTCAAGGGCATCACGCTGGTGCCGCTGCTGGTCAACGATTCCGATATCGCCTACGCCATTGACCATTACTACGGTTTTGAGCTGTCGATCGACGGCATCCTGCACGAAATCGAAACCGGCGAGGTGACGCTGGATGCCGCCTCCGACGAATACAGCCAGCCCATGGTGCGCCTGATCGACGCCCTGCTGGCCGATGCGGTGCAGAACAGCGCTTCGGATATCCACTTCGAGCCCGAGCACAGCTTCCTGCGCATCCGCTACCGTATCGACGGCATCCTGCGCCAGATCCGCAGCCTGCACCGCTCGTACTGGCCCGCCATGGCCGTGCGGCTCAAGGTGATCAGCCATATGAACATCGCGGAAACCCGCGCGCCGCAGGATGGCCGCATTTCGATCCGGTTTTCCGGCCGCCAGATCGACTTTCGCGCCAGCAGCCAGCCCACCACCCATGGCGAAAACATCGTGCTGCGCGTGCTGGACCGCCAGAAAGGCATCGTCCCCCTGGAAAAGCTGGGCCTGGCCGAGCATGAACTCGACGTATTGAAGCTGATGATCGCGCGGCCCGACGGGCTGATCCTTGTCACCGGCCCCACTGGCAGCGGCAAGACCACCACGCTGTACTCGATCCTGAACCATATCAACACGGAATCCGTGAACATCATGACCATGGAAGACCCGGTCGAATATCCCATGCACCAGATCCGCCAGACCTCGGTCAACGAATCGGCCAAGCTGGGCTTTGCCGACGGCATCCGCTCCATGATGCGCCAGGACCCCGACGTGATCCTGGTCGGCGAAATCCGTGACAAGGAGACCGCCGACATGGCGCTGGCGGCAGCCATGACCGGGCACCAGGTCTATTCCACGCTGCACACCAATTCCGCGGTCGGCGCCATTCCGCGCCTGCTCGACCTTGGCGTAGTAGCCGATGTCCTGTCGGGCAATATCATCGGCATCATCGCCCAGCGCCTGGTGCGCAAGCTTTGCCCGCACTGCAGGCAGCCGGTCGAAGCCGACGAACTGGAACGACGCCTGCTCGGGCTCCCGGCCGACCAGGCGCCCGTCACGATCTTCCGCGCCGGCGCCTGCGACCGCTGCGCGCACCAGGGCTACAAAGGCCGCATGGCGATCATGGAGCTGTTGCGAATGAGCGCTGAATTTGACGAAATGGTGGCGCGCCGCGCACCGGCGCGGGAGCTGCGCAATGCCGCCCGTGCCGCCGGCCTGCACTCGCTGGTAGACGACGGCATGCGCCGCGTGATGGAAGGCCTGACCACGCTGGACGAGGTGTCGCGCGTGGTCGACCTCACTGACAGGCTGAGCTGATATGCCACAGTTCATTTACCGCGCCATGGACGCCAGCGGCAGCATCGTGCCGGGGAATATGGACGCGCATAATGTGCCCGACCTCGAACTGCGCCTGCAGCGCATGGCGCTGGACCTGATCGACTACCGCGAAACGCGCCAGCGCAAGCTGCGCATCGGCGGCCAGCGCGTGACGCGGCGCGACCTGATCAACTTCTGCTTCCACCTTGAGCAAATGAGCAGCGCCGGCGTGCCGATGCTGGAAGGATTGCGCGACCTGCGCGATGGCGCCGACAACCTGCGGCTGCGTGAAATCATTACCGACCTGGTGGAGAAGATCGAAGGCGGCCTGCAACTCTCCAGTGCGCTGGCATCGTATTCGGAGGTGTTCGACCAGAGTTTTACCAGCCTGGTACGCGCAGGCGAGCAAAGCGGCAAGGTCAATGAAGTCTTCCGGGACCTGGCGGAAAACCTCAAATGGCAGGATGAGCTGGCGGCGCAGGCGCGCAAGGCCATCACCTATCCGGCCTTTGTACTGGTGATCGTCAGCGGCGTGATGTTCTTCCTGATGATCTACCTGGTGCCGCAGCTGACTGCATTCATCAAGAACATGGGGCAGGAGCTGCCGCTGCATACGCGTATCCTGATCGCGCTGTCGGACATCTTTATCCATTACTGGTACCTACTGCTGGCGATGCCGGTGCTGGCGTGGCAGCTGCTGCGCTGGCAGTTGCGGCGCGACGAACGCACTGCTTTCGCCTTCGACCGCCTGATGCTGCGTGCGGTGCCGGTGCTGCACAAACTGATCATGGCCCGCTTCGCGACCTATTTCGCGCTGATGTATTCCGCCGGGATTCCCGTGCTCGAATGCATTCGCCTGTCGGAAGGCATTGCCGGCAACCGCGTGGTGGCGGCCGCCATGCGCCGCGCGCGCGAGCTGATTTCGGAAGGCCATACCGTTGCTGCAGCCTTCAAGCAGGTCGAGCTGTTCCCGCCGCTGGTGGTGCGCATGCTGCGCGTTGGCGAAGCCACCGGCGCACTCGATGCGACGCTGCGCAATGTCGCCTATTTCTACAACCGCGAAGTAAGGGAGCGGATCGAGCGCATGCAATCCATGATCGAGCCGGCGATGACCGTGATCCTCGGCATCGTGCTGGGCTGGATCATGCTGTCCGTGCTCGGGCCGATTTACGACACCATCAGTTCGATCAGGATCTGAGTCCATGACCCGCAAACTACTCCTGCACCTGACCGGCGAGCGGCTTTGCTGCTGGCTGTGGGAACGCGGCAGCCTCGGTACCGGTCCCTGCTTCGAGCACACGCCCGCCGGCCTGCGGCAATTTTCCGCATGGCTGGAGGAGCGCGAGGATACGCCTGCCCTGATGCTGGCCGACCTGGTGGAAGAAGACTTCCAGCGCCACTTGTTGCCCCACGTTGCCGGCCGCGCGGGGCACGCCATGCGCGACAGGCGCCTGGCGCAGGCGTGGCGCGACACGCCTTTCCGCTGCGCGCACGTACAAGGCCGCGAGGATGAGGGGCGGCGCGACGATGTCGTTCTCCTCTCCGCGCTGACCAACCCGGCCATGCTTGTCCCCTGGCTCGAGGCGCTGGAAAGCCAGCGTATTCCGCTGGCGGCGCTTTATACGCCCGCACTCCTGAGCGCAGACTTGCTGCCGGAAGGAGCACGGCAGGAGCCGCATCTCCTGCTGGTGACGGAGCATGCGGGCGGCATAAGGCAGACCTATTTCCAGTACGGTAAACTGCGCTTTTCCCGGCTCGCGCAAGCCGCGGCAAGTCCCGAGCAGGAAGCGGAGCGCACCCGCCAGTTCCTGGTCGGCGCGCACATGCTGAAACGCGACCTACCCTTGCAGGTGCTGGCTTTGCTGCCCCTGGCCCGTATCGCCACCCCGCCCGCGGCCAGCATTGCCCCGCTGCTTGACTGGCGCGTCATGCCGCTGGCGGAAGCGGCGGCCCGGCAACGGCTGGCTGCTTCCGACAATCCCGACCAGCTGATTCTCGGCATGGCGGCACGCACCGCCCCGCCCAGCCACTACCCGCTTGGTGTACGCCAGCGCTATTACAGCCTGTGGCGCGCGCGCAAATCCCTGTATGCGTCGAGCGCGGTCATGGCGGCATGCTGCCTGTTGTGGACGGGCGCCAATATGATCGGCTACTCGCTGGCGCGCAGCCATACGCAGGCGCTACAGCGGGAGACGCATGGATTCACCACCGCGTACCAGGGCAGCATGTCAAGCATGCCGCCGGCCGTCGACAAGACCGCCAATATGAAGGCCGCGGTGCAGATCGCGCAAATGGTGGCGCGCCAGGGACCTTGGCCGCAGGCGGTCATGGCCGTGCTGAGCGAGGCCCTTGAGCGTTCACCGCAAATCCGCTTGACGCAGCTCGATTGGCGGGCCAATGCTCCAGGCGTGGCGCCGGTGACGGCGAGCAGCGCCTTCCCGGGCGCGGCAACTTCGCCTGCCCTGGTGGCGCCCCAGTCGTCGATGCTGATCGGGATTCCCAAGGCGCCGCCGCAGCAGGTGCGGCTGCAGGCAGAAGTGCTGGTAGGCCAGGACGACTATCGCAGCGTCCTGCTCAGCATGAATCGCTTTGCGCAGGAGCTGGCGCGCACGCCTGGCATGGCGGTGGAGATCGAGCAGCTGCCGTTTGATGTCAGGCCAAACGTCAAACTCAGTGGCAAGGCCGGTTCGCCGACCGGCCTGGGAGAGCGCTCCAAATTCACTTTGAACCTCAGGTGGGCGCCATGATCCTCTTTCGCGAGTTTTCCCTGCTGCGAAATGCCGTGCTGGTGTTCCTTGCCACGCTGGCCGTTTCGCTGGCCCTGGTGTCTGCGAGTTCATGGCATCTGAGGCGCGCCCATTTCGAGGAGGCCGCAGCTGTGCTGGAACGCGATGGGGCGCGCTTGCGGCTGGCCCACGCCGAGACGGAAAAGGAAGAGATCCGCCAGTACCAGCCGCAGTTCGTGGAGCTGCGCCGCAGGGGACTGGTGGGGCCCGAGCGGCGGCTCGACTGGGTGGAGGCGATCCGGCAGATACAGGAGCAGCGGCGCTTGCTGCCTTTGACTTATGAAATCGAGGTCCAGCAGCCGTACCGGCTTGAGACCACGTTACCGACGGGCGACTACGCCTTGCTTGGCAGCCGGATGGCCCTGCATATGGACTTGCTGCACGAACTGGATTTACTGAACTTCCTTTCCGACCTGCGTTTGACCGGGACTTTCGCCGTGCAGGATTGCGTGATCCGGCGCGCTGCGGGCGCATCGCCGGCAACCGGCGTCCTGGCGCCGACCCTGAATGCCGATTGCACCTTGAACTGGCTGACCTTGACGCCTGCCACGACGCCCGGAAAGCCGCTGCGAGGCCCGCTATGAGGCGCGGTTTGCCGGCGCTGCTTCTGCTACTGGCCTGCCAGGCTGGCGCGCAGAGTTTCGTCAGCCTGGGGCGGCTGTTCACCACGCCGGACGAACGCGTGCGGCTTGATGCGCAGCGCAACCAGGCGGCGCCAGCCGGCAGCATAGCGGGGCCGGGCAGCGTCCAACCGCCGGCCGGCGGGACTGCTGCGCCGGGGATGAATTCATCGCCGGGCTGCCCCCCCGGGGCGGCGCCGGGATGCTTGCCGGCTGGCGAGCCCGGCATGGGCGGTGCGAACGGCGCCATGACAGGCGCGGACGGTACGGCCGAGCTGCCGGGAGCGGGCAATGCGGAGCCGGCAGGACTTCGGCTGGGCGGGGTGATCCGGCGCAGCAATGGCGCGGCGATGATCATCGTGAATGGCGAAGCGCAGCCCGCGCCCCCGGGGGCTGCCACGCGCGGCACGGTTACTTTGCAGGCTGACGGGCGCTCTGTCGTGCTGAAGCCGGGCCAGCGCTACGATCCGGCCACTGGGGAAGTGCATGAAGCCGCGCGCTAAGCAAGGCGGCGCTGCGCTACTGGCGCTCCTGCTGGTTGCCACGGTAGCCATGGCTGCGCTGCTGCTGTCGGCTTTCAGCGGCGGCAGCGTCGAACGCGCACGTGAACAGCGAACCCATGCCCTGCTGGCGCAAGCCAACGAGGCACTGATCGGCTTTGCCGCGACCCACGGCCGCCTGCCGCGGCCCGCGACGGACGAGGCCGGACGCGAACGATCGGCATCGTGTGCCAGCGAAGCCGACTGCAGCGGCCTGCTGCCGTGGATGGAGCTGGGCGTGCCGGCGCAAGACAACTGGGGCCGCCAATTGCGCTACAGCGTAACGCCGGCATTCACCGTCGCACCGCTGGCACGGACCGCACTGGTTGCCGGCAAGCGCGTCCTGTCGCGCGACGCGAGTGGCGCGCTGTTCTTCGTGGCCGGCCAAGAGACATGTTCGCTGGCCGCGCAATGTTCGCCGGCGCTCATCTTCTCGCGCGGCCGCAGCGATGCGCTGGACAGCCAGGACGAAGCCGGCAACCTGCAGGCGACCGCCGACTTCATGCAGCGGCCACGCAGCGCCGACAGCGACGCGCCGGGCGGCGCCTTCGACGACCTGCTCGTCACCGTCCCCCTGCACACGCTCTACGAAAGGATGGCGGCCGCCAGGACCCTGCCATGAAACAGCAAACTGCCTTCACCCTGGTTGAAATGGCGATCGTGCTGGTGATCGTCGGCCTGCTGCTGGGCGGCATGCTGGCGCCCCTGTCGGCGCAGATGGAACAGCGGCGCGCCGCCGATACCATCAAAGCGCTGGAAGAAGCACGCGACGCGCTGGCCGGATTCGCCGCCCGCAACGGCTACCTGCCCTGCCCCGCCATCTCCGCCTCCAACGGCCTGGAGGACCGCAGCGGCACCCGCTGCAGCAACGGGCGCCGCCTCGGGTTCCTGCCGTGGGCGACCCTGGGCCTGCCCAAGCTCGACGCCTGGCAGCACCTCTACCTGTACAGCGTCACCCCTTCGTTCAGCGACAGCGGCGTGCCGTTCCGCCTCAACACCGCGCGCGACATCAGCATCGCCAGCCGTGAAGCGACGGGCGCACTGGTACCGGCCAGCGCCCAGAACGATATTCCCGCCGTGGTGCTGTCGCAAGGCCGCAATGGCTTCGGCGCCTTCAGCGACGTAGGCGTGCAGGCTGCCGACATGGGCCAGGGCAATGTCGACGAAAAAGCCAACTTCCAGGGCGACGGCCGCATGTTCATCGCGCGCGACCGCGCCGACAACCCTGCTGCTCCAGGCGGCGCTTATGACGATATCGTGGTCTGGCTATCGCCCAACATCCTGTTCAACCGAATGCTCGCAGCCCAAAGGCTGCCGTGAACACAAACCAAGGAGAGCGCCATGAAACATCGCGGCTTCACCCTCGTTGAAATCGCCATTGTCCTGGTCATCATCGGCCTGCTGCTTGGCGGCGTGCTGAAAGGCCAGGCCCTGATCGACAGCGCCAAGGTCAAAAGCATCATCCAGCAGGCCACGGCATTGCAGGCGGCAGTCAACGCCTACCAGGACCGCTTCCGCGCCCTGCCCGGCGACGATATCCTGGCCACCACCCACATTCCCGGAGCAGCCGGCAATGGCAATGGCGACGGCCAGATCACCGAATACCAGCTGGCGCCGCAGCACCTGGCGCTGGCAGGCCTGATCACCGGCTCCTACAACGGCAGCACCGATTTCATGACCAGCGCCCAGGGCGGCGCGGTGTACATTTACAACGACGTGGTCGGCGGCCGGGGCGGTAATGGGATCCGCTTCGACAACCTGCCGGACACGTTTGCGGAGCAGATCGACGCCAAGCTGGATGACGGCAAACCGGATTCCGGCAACGTGCGCGCGACTGGGCCTTATACTAATAACGGAAGCATCATCACGCGCCTGGCAATCTTTTTCTGAGACTCTATGACAGCAAACCCTGAACGGCGCCGCGTCTTCCTGATGCGGCATGGCAGCGTCACCTACTTCGACGAGGCCGGCAAACCCCACCTCCCGGAAACCGTCCCCTTGAACGATGCTGGCCGCGCGCAAGCGGCGGCAGCCGGCCGTGCTTTCGCGGCCGACGGCATCCAGT
Organism: Duganella sp. Root198D2; assembly: GCF_001428585.1. NCBI lineage: Bacteria > Pseudomonadati > Pseudomonadota > Betaproteobacteria > Burkholderiales > Oxalobacteraceae > Duganella > Duganella sp. Root198D2. The sequence goes on from NZ_LMIC01000005.1 coordinate 175,559, forward strand.
TTGACCGCGTCATCGTCTCCGGCCTGCCGCGCACCGTCGAAACCGCAAAGCGCGTGCTGGCGGAAACCGGCCAGCAGATCCAGCTCGAAACCTGGCCCGAACTGGCCGAAATCCGCGGCGGCAAGCTGGCCGGCATCCCCGACGACAAGCTGCGCGAGGCCTTCACCGGCGTTTTCGAAGGCGTGGTGCCGGAGCAGCGCCGCTTCCTCGGCGGCGAATCGGTGGGCGAGCTGATGGACCGTATACATCCGGCGATCGCCAGCCTGGTCGCCGACGACAGCTGGGACACCGTGCTGCTGGTGCTGCACGGCGGCGTCAATCGCGCCATCCTGTCTTATGCCCTGACCGGCGGCCAGCGCCTGTTCCTCGGCAACCTGTCGCAGGCCGCCGGCTGCATCAACGCGCTGGACGTCGGCCATGCGCGCCACGACTGGATTGTGCGTTTTTCCAACTACGCGCCGCCCGCCCCGCTGCAAGGCGCAACCCGCAACACCACGATGGAGCAGCTGTTTAACGAATATTCCAAATCGCGCTTGCTTTCCCGCCCACAAAAATAGTACGATCGTTCGGAAGGAGGCATTATGTTCGAAGAATTCATGGGCACCAAGGAGGTGTCGGCGCGCCACCGTTTCGACACCGCCGCACTGGACACCTACCTGCGCCGGCACGTGGAAGGCTATCCGCAAGGCGAGTTGAAGGTCGAGCAGTTCAAGGGCGGCCAATCGAATCCCACCTTCAAGCTCTCAATCGGCGGCCAGCACTATGTGCTGCGCACCAAGCCGGCGCCGGCCGCCAAGCTGCTGCCATCGGCCCATGCAATCGAACGCGAATTCCGCGTAATGGACGCCCTGCACAGGGCGGGCTTCCCGGCCGCACGCCAGTATTGCCTGTGCATGGACGAAGAGGTGATCGGCCGCGCCTTCTACGTGATGCAGTTTGTCGAAGGCCGCGTGCTATGGGACCAGGCCCTGCCCGGCATGGCGCCCTCCGAGCGCGCCGCGATCTACGATGAACTGAATCGCGTCATCGCGCAGTTGCATAGCATCGACTACAGCGCCATCGGGCTTGGCGACTACGGCAAGCCTGGCAACTACTTCCAGCGCCAGATCGAACGCTGGAGCAAGCAGTACAAGGCATCCGAGACCGAAACCATCGAAGCGATGGACCAGCTGATCGCCTGGCTGCCGGCCAATATTCCGCCCGGCGAAGACACCGCCATCGTGCACGGCGACTTCCGCCTCGACAACATGATCTTCCACCCGACCGAGCCGCGCATCCTGGCGGTGCTGGACTGGGAACTGTCGACGCTGGGCCATCCATTCGCGGACTTCAGCTACCACTGCATGAGCTGGCACATCGAGCCGGGCCAGTTCCGCGGCATCGCAGGCCTGGACCTGGAAGCGCTCGGCATCCCATCGCAGCGCGAGTACATTGCGCGCTACGCCGAACGCACCGGCAAGGACATCCGCCTGGAAGACTTCAACTTCTACCTGGCATTCAATATGTTCCGCCTGGCCAGCATCATGCAGGGCATCATGAAGCGCTACGTGGACGGTACGGCTTCCAGCGCGCAGGCGCTGGAATCGGGCAAGCTGGCGCGCCCGATGTCGGCCATGGGTTGGGCCTACGCCCAGGGCAAGGCAATCGAATAAGGGAATCGCAATGGACTTCGACTACTCCCCGCGCACCAAGGAATTGCAGGCGCGCCTGCTGGCCTTCATGGACCAGCATATCTACCCGAACGAGAAGGCGTTCCACGAAGAAGTGGAGCGCAACGGCCGCGAAAAAGGCAGCCGCTGGATCCCGACCGAACTGATTGAGCGCCTCAAGCCGCTCGCGCGCGAACAGGGCTTGTGGAACCTGTTCCTGCCGCGCTCGAGCCGTGCGCCGGAAGGTTTGTCCAACCTCGATTACGCGCCGCTGTGCGAAATCATGGGCCGCGTGCCGTGGGCGGCGGAGGTGTTCAACTGTTCCGCGCCCGATACCGGCAATATGGAAACGCTGGAGCGCTACGGCACCGAGGAACATAAACAGCGCTGGCTGGAACCGCTGCTGCGCGGCGAGATCCGCTCCGCGTTCGCGATGACCGAACCTGCGGTGGCGTCGTCGGACGCTACGAATATCGAGACGCGCATCGAGCGCGACGGCGAGCACTATGTGATCAACGGGCGCAAATGGTGGATTTCGGGCGCCGGCGATCCGCGCTGCCAGGTCTATATCGCCATGGGCAAAACCGATGCCGATGCGCCACGCCACGCGCAGCAGTCGATGATCCTGGTGCCTGCCGATGCGCCCGGGCTGACCGTCCTGCGCCCCTTGCCGGTCTTCGGCTACGACGACGCGCCGCACGGGCACTGCGAAATGGTGTTCGAGAACGTGCGGGTGCCTGCTTCGCACCTTCTTCTGGGCGAAGGCCGCGGCTTTGAGATCGCCCAGGGGCGCCTGGGTCCCGGCCGCATCCACCATTGCATGCGCGCCATCGGCGTGGCCGAGCGTGCGCTGGAACTGATGGTGCAGCGCCTGTCATCGAGGGTTGCGTTTGGCAAGCGGCTTTCCGACCAGGGCGTGTGGCGCGAACGCATCGCGGAATCCCGCATCAAGATCGACACCGCACGCCTGCTGACGCTGAAGGCGGCCTATATGATGGACACGGTCGGCAACAAGGTCGCCCAGTCGGAAATCGCCATGATCAAGGTTTTAGCCCCGAATGTGGCGCAGCAGGTGCTGGATTGGGCCATCCAGGCCCATGGCGCGGCCGGCGTGTCGGACGATTTCCCGCTGGCCTACCAGTGGGCCGGCAACCGCACCCTGCGCCTGGCCGACGGCCCGGATGAAGTGCACCGCAACGCCATTGCCAAACTGGAAATTGCGCGCTTCTCGTCTACCAAAAGCTAAGCTATCATCATCCTGCAGTCACTCTTCCGAAAGGATGTGCCGTGCAGGACGAATCCAGCAAGCCCTTGCCGCCGTTGCGGTCGCAGATTGCGCTGCTGGCGGCGGCTTGCGCCGCGCCTGCGCTGCTGGCCGTAGCCCTGCTGCTGGTGTACTTCCAGCAGCGCGACCTGGGCCGCGCGGAACTGCAGCTGCAGCGCATCGAACGCGCGGCCGCAGCCATCGTGGACCGCCAGTTGCTGGCCGCGCAAGCAGCGGCCATCATGCTGGCCAGCAGTCCCAGCGCCCGCAGCGGCGACCTGGTAGCCCTGCGCAGCCAGGCTGCGGGCGCCCTGCCGCCGGCCTTGCCCTATCTCTCGCACGTTCTTTTCACTGAAAACGGCGCAGCACAGCTCATCGCCGGCAGTGCGCTGCCAATTGAGCGCGCCGCCAATGCGGCCCGCATCAAGTTTGCGCCAAACGCGCGATCGGCCGCCAGCCTGCTGCCCGCGAATGGCAAGGAACCGGCCCACATTGCAATCGACGTGCCGATCCAGCGCCCGGGCAAGCCGCAGGCGGCGCTGAGCGTCCTGCTGCCGGCCGACACGCTGGACAAGATCGCCGAGGAGATGCAGCTTCCGTCCGACGCCGTGATCGCCGTGCTGGCGCCCGACGGGCGCCTGGTGGCCCGCAGCCACGACGACGGGCGTTCCCGCGGGCAGCCTGCGGCAGAAGCCTTGCATGGCCTGCCACTGCAAGTCGGCTACCTGCGCGGCGCCGACAGTCCATGGAGCGTGGCGGTCGCCGCACCCGGGCTTGGAGCGCTGAATGCCTTCGATGGCCTGTTCTTCGGTCTGGCCGTCGTGCTCGCGGCGCTGGTGCTGGCCGGTTTTGCCGCCGCAGCTTTGGCCGCGCGCCGCATCGCAAACTCCATCGATGCGCTGCACGCGCCGGCCCAGGCCTTGGGAAGCGGTGCCAGCATCGAAGCTCCGCACGTCTCCTTCCAGGAGGCGCGGCAGATTGGCGATACCCTGCTGCGGCTTGACCGCGACCTGACCCGCCATCGGCAAGACCTGGAACGCGTGGTCGAGGAGCGCACCCAGCAACTGGAAAATTCCAACGCCCTGCTGGAGACGATTTACGCCACGGCGCCGGTCGGCCTGAGTTTTGTCGATACCAGGCTGCGCATCCTGATGATCAACGACTACCTGGCATCGATGAACGGCCTGGCGGTCAACGACCATATCGGGCGCCGCTTCGATGAAGTGATCAGCGATCGCGCCTTGGTGGCGCAGGTGAACCAGGCCTACCGCAAGGTCCTGGCCAACGGCGAAGCGGTGCCCAACGCCGAAATCTCCGGCAATACCTCGGCGCGCCCCGGCCGCAGCAGCCACTTCCTCACCGGCTATTTCCCGGTATTCGGCGCCGACGGCACGATGGTCGGCATCACGACCGTGCTCATGGATATCACCCAGCAGAAGGAGACGGAAGCCGCACTGCGCCAGTCCAAAGCCCTGTTCAAGTCCGTGCTGGAAAACATGCCGGCCATGGTGTTCGTCAAGGATGCCCAGCACCTGCGCTTTGAACTGCTGAACCGCCAGGGCGAATTGCTGCTCGGCCGTCCGCGCGAGGACTTGCTCGGCAAGAGCGACCGTGATTTCTTCCCGCCGGAGCAGGCGGCGGCCTTCCAGGAATCGGACCGCAAGGTGCTGGCCGGCGAGCAGGTCATGGAGATTCCGGAAGAAGCGCTACGCATCGCCGCCGGCGAAATGCGCTACCTCACCACGCGCAAGGTGGCGCTGCGCGACGAACAAGGCATCGCCACCCACTTGCTGGGCATCTCGCTCGACATCACTGACCGCAAACGCGCGGACGAAGCCTTGCAGCAGACTTCCCTCAGCCTGGCGCGCAGCACCAGCTTCCTGCATACGGTGACGGAAAACCTGCCAGGCCTGGTGGCCTATTGGGATGCCGGGCTGCGCTGCCATTTCGCCAACAAGTATTTCCTGGCCTGGTTCGGCAAAACGCTGGAGCAAGCCATGGGCGAACCGATCGACCGCGTGCTGCCGGCCGGCCTGCTGGAACAGATCCGGCCCCATATCAATGCGGTGCTGGATGGCAGTCCGCAGCACTTCCTGCGCGAACTGGAACTGCCGACGGGCGAGCCGCGCTACGCGTGGATCAATTTCATCCCCGACCGTGGCGAATCGGGCGCCGTACGCGGCTTTTATGCCCTGGGTTCGGATGTTACTGAACTTAAGCGCGGCGAACTGAAATTGCAGGAGCTGAACGAACAACTGATGCGGGCGCGCGATCGCGCCGAAGCTGCCAGCCGGGCCAAGAGCGAATTCGTGGCAAACATGAGCCATGAGATCCGCACCCCGATGAATGCCATTACCGGGCTGGCGCGCCTGCTGGAAGAGGCGCCCCTGGAACGGCGCGAGCGCAGCTTTGTCAGCAAGATCCAGCTTGCGACGCAAAGCCTGCTGGGCGTGGTCAATGACGTGCTGGACTTCTCGAAGATCGAGGCCGGCCAGCTCCAGCTCGAGCAGGCGCGCTTCAACCTCGATCAGTTGCTGGCCGGGGCCGCCGTGCTGGTCGCCAACGGCGCCTGGGACAAAGGGGTGGAGCCGGTGTTTGACCTCGCCCCCACACTGCCGGCCGAAATGGTGGGCGATGCGATGCGCTTGCAGCAGGTGCTGCTCAACCTCCTCAGCAATGCCATCAAATTCACCGAACGCGGCGAAGTCGTGTTGACCGTGCGCGAAACCGAAGGCAGCGCCAATTCGCTGGCATTGGAATTCACCGTGCGCGACACCGGCATCGGCATTCCGGCGGAGCAGCAGCACCATATGTTCGACGCTTTCTCCCAGGGCGACAGCAGCACCAGCCGCCGCTATGGCGGCACGGGGCTGGGACTGGCCATCGCGCGCCGCCTGTCGGACCTGATGGGCGGCGTCATCGACGTCGAAAGCACGCTGGGCCGGGGTTCCACCTTCCGCTTTACCTGCCCTTTGCAGCGCCTTGCCGACAGCGCTCCCCGGGAAGCGCCGGCCCGCCTGCGCGGCTTGACCGTACTGGCGGTCGACGATAACGCCTCCGTGCGCCAGGCCCTGCTGAGGGCCGGCCGGGCCCTGCAATGGACCACCGTCGCAGTGGCCAGTGCCGATCAAGGCTTGCAGGCGCTGCGCACGCGTCGCTTCGACCTGATGATGCTCGACAGCGCGATGCCCGCCACCGACGGCGTCGCCATGCTGGTGCAGGCGCGCGACGAACACCTGGCCCTCCCCAAAATCGTGATGATGGCGCCGGAGCGCTCCAGCGACGATTTGCAGCAGCTGGCCGACAGCCTGCAAATCGACGCCGTGCTGGCCAAGCCATTTACCCCGTCGGGCCTGCGCGACGCCGCCCTGGCCGCACTCACCGGCGCCAACCAGCCCGAGCACCGCAGCGGTAATGCCGCGCTTTCCGGCAGCCTGGCGGGCATGCACTTGCTGCTGGTGGAAGACAATGAGATCAACCAGGAAATGGCGCGCTACATCCTGCTCCATTGCGGCGCATTGGTGGAGGTGGCGTCCAACGGCGAGATCGCGCTCGACATGCTGCGCGACGACCCGCAGCGCTTCGACGCGGTGCTGATGGACCTGCAGATGCCGGTGATGGACGGCTACCGCGCCACCGAATCGATACGCTCCATGGGCCTGCGCTCCCTGCCCATCATCGCCATGACCGCCAATGTCATGCCGGAAGACCGCATACGTGCCATTGAATCCGGCGTCGATGCGCATATCGCCAAACCTATCGATGTCGACGAAATGATCGCCACCCTGACCCGGCTCGCGCCGCTGCATCCGGAACTTGTCGGCGCCGCACAGCCGGGCGGGGAGCAGCGCAGCGACGGCTGCCCCGCCTCCGTGCCCGGCATCGACCTGGAAGCCGCGCTGCGGCGCGTCGCCGGCAACTATGCCGCCTTCGCCGGCCTGCTCAAGCGCTTCGAGAATTCGCAGGGCGACGCCGTGCGCGAAATACGCGACTGCCTGGCGCAGGACAAGCGCTATGCCGCCACGCGCGTGCTGCATCGCCTGAAGGGCGTGGCCGCCAACCTCGGCGCCAGCGAGGTGGCCCGCCTCAGCGCCCAGGTGGAAGCCGCCGTTGCCGAAGGCCAGGACAGCTCGGCTGCCGCCCTGCTGCTGTCGCTGGAACAGGCGCTGGCCGTGGTGATCAGCGCCGCGCGCGAGCTGCCGGTCCCGGTGCCCGCCGCAGCCAGCAGTACGCCGGTATCCAGCCTGCCGCAAGCCCTGGGCGACTTGCAGATGCTGCTCAGGAACAGCAATATGCGCGCGCTGGCCGCGTTCAAGGCCCTCAGCCCCGTCCTCGAACAGCGCTGCCCCGACCTCCTGCCCGCCTTGGCCAACGCCATCGAGACGCTTGACTTCACCAGTGCCGAACAACGGCTGCAGGAAATCATGAAACGGGAGGAAACCGCATGACATGGACCGACCAGGCGCGCAACGGGCGCCTGCTGATCGTCGATGACGCCATGGAGAATATCCAGATCCTCAACCACGTCCTGGGCGAGGAGCATGAGGTGCTGTTTGCCATGAACGGCGAGAGGGCGCTGGAGCTGGCGCACCAGCACCAGCCCGACCTGATCCTGCTCGATGCGGTCATGCCGGGCATGGACGGCTACGAAGTCTGCGCCGCCCTGCACGCCTCGTCGGATGTGCACGACATCCCGGTGATCTTCGTCACCGCGCTGACCACGCCCGAGGACGAGACGCGGGCGCTGGAGGCCGGCGCGGTGGATTTCATCACCAAGCCTTTCAACGTCGCCGTCGTGCGCGCCCGCGTGCGCACCCACCTCACCCTGAAACGCCAGTCCGACGCCATGCGCGAACTGACGCTGACCGACGCCCTGACCGGCGTTGCCAACCGGCGCAGCTTCAACGACGCGATCCAGAACGAGTGGCGCCGCTGCACCCGTTCCGCCACGCCGCTCTCGGTCATCATGATCGACATCGACCACTTCAAGCGCTACAACGACGCTTACGGCCACCAGGCCGGCGACGCCTGCCTGGTCCAGGTGGCCGACACCATGCTGCAATGCGCCGGCCGCTCACCGGACCTGCTGGCGCGCTACGGCGGCGAAGAGTTCGTCATCCTGCTGCCCCAGGTCGACGCGCCAGGCGCGCAAACGGTGGCCGAGCGCATCCTGGAGAGCGTACGGGCACTGGCCATCCCGCACCGCATGTCATCGGCAAGCGACATGGTGACGGTCAGCCTCGGGGTGTCCACCCTCATGCCGGGCAAGGTGGGAAATCCGGAGGCGCTGGTGCGCTGCGCCGACAATGCCCTGTACCAGGCCAAGGAAGATGGCCGCAACCGCTACCGCGTCGCGGACTGCGATCAGGAGTAGCGCCGCATCAGGAATTCCGCCACGCAGGCCGGCTTCTCGCTGCCCTCGCATTCGACTGTCACCTCCCAGGCCAGCTGGTGGCCGCCAGCTACCGGCGCAATGCTGCGCAGGACGACATGGCCGCGCACGCGGCTGCCCACCGGCACCGGTGCCGGAAAGCGGACCTTGTCCAGGCCGTAGTTCAAACCCATGCGCATGTCTTCCATGAACACCGCGTCCTGCAGCAGGCCGGGCAACAGCGATAGTGTCAGGAAACCGTGTGCCACCGTGCCGCCGAAGGGCGATTCGGCGGCGGCGCGCAGCGGTTCGGTGTGGATCCATTGCTGGTCGTTGGTCGAGGCGCCGAACGTGTTCACCCTTTCCTGGGTGATGTCGACCCAGCCCGAAACGCCAACTTCCTGCCCGACCAACGCTTCCAGCTCCCCAACATTACGTACCAAACGCGCCATCAGCCTGCCTCCTTGAATCCTGGCTGCGCGATGAAGCGCTCCAGGTGATGATCCGCATCGCCCAGCGTGATCTCGATCATCGCCAGGCGTTTGAAATAATGGGCCGCAGGCAGTTCGTCCGTCACGCCCATGCCGCCGTGCAGCTGCACGGCCTGCTGGCCAACGAAGCGCGCCGCCTGTCCGACGCGCACTTTGGCGGCGGAAACCACGCGGCGGCGCTCCTCGTGATCGTTCGACCCCACTTTGACCGCGGCCAGCATGGCCATCGAACGCGCCTGTTCGAGGTGGATGAACATATCGGCCATACGGTGCTGCAGCGCCTGGAATTTCCCGATCGGCGCGCCGAACTGCTGGCGTGTCTTCAGGTATTCCAGTGTAGCGGCGAAAATGGCGTCCATGGCACCGATGGCTTCGGCGCAAAGCAGCGCAGCGCCGTAGTCGGCGCCAGCCTCGATCAGCGGCCAGCCTTTACCTTGCTCGCCGAGCAGCGTGCCCTGGGCATCCTTGAATTCAACCGTTGCAGCGCGCTGGCCGTCGATGGTTCGATAGTCGGTAACCCGCACGCCCGGCGCGTTGCGCTGCACCAGGTATAGGGAGATGCCGTCGCTATCGCGCTGGGCGCCGCTGCTGCGAGCGGATACGATGAACGCGCCGGCCTGGCCGCCATGCAGGACCACCGTCTTGCGGCCGCTGATCGCCCCGGCGCCAGCGCTGTCCGTGGCCAGTAGGTCGTTCAGCGCGTGGCGGGACTGCTGCTCACCCAATGCACACGCCAGTTTCAGCTCACCCGCCGCGACACGCTCCAGCAACGCCTCCTGCCCGCCCGCCAACTTGAGGAACTGCGTACCGAGCACGGTGGCAAAGTACGGCTCGACCACCAGGCCCCGCCCCAGTTCCTGCATCACGACCATCATGTCGAGCGCGCTGCCGTTGAAACCGCCCTGCTGCTCCGGTACCGGCAGCGCCAGCATTCCCAGCTCCACCAGCGTGGCCCAGGCTTCGCCGGAAACGCCAGCTTCGGAGTGGATAATTTTCTTGCGCGCCTCAAAGCTGTAATCCTTGTCGACCCAGCGGCGCAGCGCATCGGCAAATTGCTGTTGTTCTTCCTTGAATGTGAAATCCATGCCGCCCCCTTACAATCCCAGGATCATCTGGGTGATGATGTTCTTCTGGATTTCGTTCGAACCACCGTAGATCGAAGTCTTGCGGAAATTGAAGTAGTAAGCGGCCAGCGGCGCCGCATCATCGGCCCCGGCCAGCGCATGTTCGCGCTCGCCGTCCAGGTAATCCGGATCGAACGGCAAGGCTTGCGGACCGAGGGCTTCCACCATCAATTCGGTCAGCATCTGCTGGATCTCGGAGCCGCGCACCTTCAGCACCGACGCCTGCGGCCCCGGACCGTGCGCCTCCTGCGCGATAGTGCGCAACACCGTCACTTCCAGCGCCATCAACTCGATTTCAAGGTTCGCCACGCGCGCAGCGAACAGCGGATCGTCCAGCAATGGCTTGCCGTTCTTCTGCTCCTGCTTCGCGACCTTTTTCAGGAACAGCAGCTCGCGCATGGAGCGCCCGACTGCCGCAATACCGGTGCGCTCGTGGCCAAGCAGGTACTTGGCATAGGTCCAGCCCTTATTCTCCTTGCCGACCAGGTTCGCCACAGGCACCCGCACGTTGTCGAAGAAGACTTCATTCACTTCGTGGTCTTCATCCAGCATGATGATCGGGCGCACGGTGATGCCGGGCGTCTTCATGTCGATCAGCAGGAAGGAGATGCCCTCCTGCTTGCGCACGTTCTGGTCGGTGCGCACCAGGCAGAAGATCATGTCGGCATGCTGACCCAGCGTGGTCCAGGTCTTCTGGCCATTGACGACGTAATGATCTCCGTCACGCACTGCCGTGGTTTTCAGCGAAGCCAGGTCGGAGCCGGCGCCCGGTTCCGAATAACCCTGGCACCACCAATCGGTGCAATCGAGGATGCGCGGCAGGTAGAAGGCTTTTTGTTCGGGACTGCCGAAAGCCATGATGACTGGCGCCACCATATTGACGCCGAAAGGCAGGATGGGCGGGGTGCCGGCAATCGCGCACTCCTCTTCCCAGATGTGGCGCTGGGTGGCATCCCAGCCAGGGCCGCCGGATTCGGTCGGCCACGCCGGCGCCGCCCAGCCTTGTCCCGCAACGATCTTATGCCAGCGCACATAGTCTTCGCGCTTCAGGCGCAAGTGCTTGCGGACTTTGGCTTGCAGGTCGGCCGGCAGGTTTGCTGCCAGGAAAGCACGCACTTCAGCGCGGAAGGCCTCATCCCTGGCAGAGTAATTCAGGTCCATGCTGTCTCCTTGAATTGGTCGCGCCAGCGAAATAGCACGACCGTTTCAAAGAGTCTACAGCGCTTTGCGCCTCCGCGCCACAAAGCCAATCAGACCCAGGCCGGCCAGCAACATGCCATATTCGCCGGGTTCAGGGACGGGAGTGGTAATGCCATCCATCTCGCGCCCGAAGATGGTCAGGTTGGAGATCCCGGGATTGGACTGGTTATTGCCGGTGAACCATTCGATATTCCAGGTGCCGCTCAATGTCTGGCCAGCGTCGATGCTCTGGTTATCGAACAGGAAGGCAGCGGCGCCATTTGCAGCCTTGAGCGACAGCACCAGGTCGAGGGAAACACCCTGGGTCGCGCTGGTATTGGTGATGGACCAGGTGCCGGTCCTGCCGTCGCCTGCATCGAAGCTGAAGTCCAGCGTACTGTACAGGCTAAAGCCCGAGCCTGAGCCGCCTTCATGCTTGCCCAGCAAGGTCCAGTCGCCGCCGCCTAAGCCGTCGAAAGCGCCGCCCATGCCGCTGGTATTGCCGCGCAGGCCGGCTTGCGGATTCCAGCCCGGGGTGAAGACGAAGGCGTCGGCGCTTTGTGCGTCGAGCGTGGCGTCGTCTGCAGAGGTATTACCGATGGTTGTAGCGCCGAAGGCGCTTGCCGCCAGGAGCATGCTGCTGGCAGCCAATGCAAACTTCTTTGCAATTGGTTCCATTCCGATTCCCCTTCTTGTGAAGTTGAGACTGCCACTTGAATGTAGCAATTTAGCGACCTCGACGGCGTTCATTACCTTTCCGAAATATAGTCACTCGCCCTCATGCATGGCGAAGGCAAAAGAAACGCCGCAGATGGCCTATCCGCGGCGCAAATAAGGGGTATATAACTAGATTGTTCTCAGCAGCGGAGCTGCCGGGCCGGCACGGGGCCGACACTTTCATCTTATCAATTTTTACAACTCAGCACTCAATTTCTGCAATTCGTCGCATTTCGGCCATATGCATGGGGGATGGCCGATAGGATGCTCCCATCCCACTTAGCATGTACAACAAGGACACAACCATGCGATCCAAGCGCACTCTCGCCGCCCTGCTCTCCCTCAGCCTGGCCGGCTGCGTCATCGTCCTGAACGACAGCAGCGACTACGTCAAGGGCAGCGGTACGACTACCATCGAAAACCGCAGCATCGCCAGCGCCAGTGGGCTGCGCATCGAAAACCGCCATCGTGTGGACCTGGACGTTGAAGTGAAGGTAGGGGGCGCGCCATCGCTGGTGATCGAGGGCGACAACAACCTCGTGCCGCTGGTGCATACGGAAGTGAGCGGCGATACCCTGCGCGTATGGACCGAGGAGCGCCTGGACAGCCGCACACCGATCCACGTGCGTTACACCGTACAACGCCTGGATCACCTGGAGTCGAGCGGCTCCGTGCACACCGAGGTGCAAGGCCTGGCCGGCGGTCCGCTGAGCGTTTCACACAATGGCTCCGGCTACCTTGAACTGCGCGGCCGCGTGGATCAATTGGATATGCGCCACACCGGCTCAGGCCAGTTGTATGCGGACGGGCTGGAAAGCAAAGCCGCGGTGGTGGACATGGTCGGCTCGGGCCGTGTGAATATCGGCTCGGTACGCGGCGACTCGCTGCGCGTGTCGACCTCCGGCTCCGGCAGTTTTTACGCGCGCGGCATCGTGCGCACCCTCGACGTGCAGGTGCAAGGCTCCGGCAGCGCCCAGCTGAACGACTTGCGCGCCGACGAAGCCAGCATCACCAGCAACGGATCCGGCGGCGTGCAAGCATGGGTACAGCACAAAGTCGACGCCCGCGCCAACGGCTCCGGACGCATCGCCGTCACCGGCAACCCATCCCAGCGCACCCTGTACGGCCGCAACACTTCGATCCAATAATAAAAGTCGGGGTCAGGTCCGGCAATCGGACATTTCGCGCAGCGAAATGTCCGATTGCCGGACCTGACCCCGACTTGTCAGTTGATTGTCACAGCGAGGTCGCGGCCGGTTGTGGCGGTGTTGCCGGCGTAGTCTGCCGCATAAATGCGCAGCGTGTAGTCGCCCGGTGCGAGATCACTTACCTGCCAGCGGCCTGGCACGACTTCGCCAGCAGACAGGTGGCTTAGCAGCGAGTAGGTGAAGCGCGTGGATTTGCTGCCGTAGACGGTAATGCCGCTATCGGCGGAGTACACCACCTTCACCGCCTCGCGCTGCTTTGGCAGCTGGTCATAGGTCTGCATGATGCGCGGCTGCTCGTAGCCCGAGACAGCTGTGCCGTCAGCTTGCAGCAGCTGGTAGCCCAGCTTGTACAAACCAAGTCGGCGGCGCGCGAGGTTGCCGTCCATCTGGTCGAATGCATCGACTACCACGTTCACTTCGCCCAGGTTGCGCGACACTTCCAGGCGCTGCCCTCTCTTGCCCGGCAGGCGCTTGTCGTTGGCGTCGTACAGGGCGATGCCCTGGATTACGGGCGAAATGGTGTCGCGCAGACCCGGGAATGGCAGGGCGAGCGGGTTCACAACGCGGCCGCGGTCGTACAAATTGAGGTGGACGTGCGCCATCTGGTTCACCACACCCAGTTGTTCGCCGACATAAAAGCGCGTGCCGCGACGCACACGCACGCGTTCCGGCTTGCCTTTCTCGTTGAGCAGGAGCTGGAAACGGTCGTCCAATGCGCGGTTCTTCCTGTCGCGCCCGACCTTCATGTGGATGTAGCTGGTCGTGCCGAGGTTGATGCCTTCGCCCAGCGAAGCAAATGCCCAGTTCGGCAGCGGGTCGCTGACCTTGGCTTTTTCGACCACATGCACCGAGCTGCCGACGTCGGCCTGCACGTCGAGGCCGGCGTGGAAGTGATGGCGGCTGTCGCCGTCATAGCTTCCCCTCACCTCGCCCATCAGGCCCACCACTTCGTGCGGCTGGTTTTGCGGGAGGACCGGCCAGGGCATCGGGCCTTCACTGCGCCGGGCCATGATCTCGCTCGCTGTCGGCGCCGGTGCCGCCGCGGCCAGCGCCTGCCCTGCGGCCTGCGCGCTGCCGATCAGCGGCGCGGCAGCTTGCGCGGCCGTGGGCAGCGGTGCCGCGTTTGCACCGGCATGCACCACGCGATGCAGGCGCTGTGCGGCGCCGTCCGAGAGGACCAGCGTGCCGTTCGGCGCCAGCGCCAGGCTGCGCGGGCCGTAGACCTGGATATTGCCATCGATACCGGTAGCCGGATCGGCTGGCCGCGCCGCATCGGGCATGCCGGCCAGGCTGCCATCCGGCGCCAGTTGCAGCAGGCGGCCGCGCGACGACACAGCGATATAGACAAAGCCATCATGCGTAAGCGCCAGCGCCATCGGGCGGCGCAGCAGCGGTTCCTTTTCCAGTTCGGGTGCCACGGCAAGGGTCACTACCGAGCCGTCCGGGTTAATGCGGCGCACGGCGTCATTGCTGGTATCGGCGATGTAGATGCCATCTTTGCCGACTGCGATTCCGCAAGGGGTGTCGAATTGCGCCGCCTCGCCAACGCCATCCGTGAAACCGGGGCTTGCGCTGCCAGCCAGCGTAGTGACCGTGCCATCGAGGGCGATTTTGCGAATCCGGTCGTTATAGGTGTCGGCGACATAGACGACGCCCGCCGCATCGACTGCCACGCCGACCGGACCGTTAAACTGCGCCTGCGCACCCTGCCCGTCCGCAAAGCCGGCAATGCCGCTGCCGGCCAAGGTCGACACCGTGCCGTCCGCCGCGATCTTGCGGATCACATGATTGCCCGTATCGGCGACGTAGACATTGCCCTGCTTGTCCAGCGCTATGCCGGAAGGCGTGTTGAAGGCGGCGGCGGCGCCGATGCCCTCCCGGTAGCCTTCAATGCCGCCTGCCAGCACGCGCGTGCTGCCGTCCGCAGCCAGCACCGACACAGTGTTCTTTTCTCCGCCATCGGAGAAATAGACATTCCCCTGCTTGTCGACAGCAACCCCATATGGGTCGGCCAGTCCAGACTCCAGCAAGGTATCCAGCCGCGCCGGCCAGGCCCTCTCGGTTGGCGCCGGTCCGCGCTTGACCAGTTCCGGCAAGCGTGCCGCCACGCTGGCTACTGGCGCGGAATAGTAGAAATAGCCGCCGGCACCGGCAATCGCCAGCACAGCAGCCCCAATAGCAGACAGTTTGATAGATGTACTCACAGCCTGGATTCTACCTGCCCCTTTGCAGAAGATGAAGGCATTGCCACGGTAGCCGCAGGCCGCCGTGGCAATCACCGGCAAACTGCCTTACTGTGGCTTGGCCATGCCGGACATCAGGCTCATGACCAGCCGGGTTTCCTGCTGCTCGGCGCCGCTACCTTCGCCGGCATTGGCGACGACCAAAACGCCGCTTTGGCTGTCCGGCGCCAGGGCCACCAGGGCATTCCAGTAACCGTTGGAACCGGCGTGCATCAGTAGACGCATCGGTGCGTGGGCCGGCCAGTTGCTTTTCACGCCCCAGCCAAGGGCCGCGCCGGATTCCCCCTGGGGCGCATGGAGGAATCGATAGCCTTGCTGCGAAAGCAGTTTGCCCTCGCCGCGTTCACCGGCCATCTGGTCGAGTACGAACCTGGACCAATCTGCCAAGCTCATTTTGATGGTCGCGCCGGCAGGTGCAAAAAAAGGCGGGATGTCGGCAGCCAATCCTGTCAGCGGCTTGCCGGCCTTGTGGCCGAGTACTTGCCCCTGGCGCGAGGGGCTGGTGTCGACCTGCATGCCGAGCGGAGCGTACACCTGTTCCTGCATGAGGCTTTCAAAGCTTTGGCCGGTGGCGCGCTCCGCAACGGCGGCGGCGATGATGTAGCCGCTGTTGGAGTATTGCGACTCGGCGCGGACCGGGCCCGCTGGCGCTTCGCTGAGTGCGCGCTGGACGTATTCCATGCGCAGTAGCGGCAGCGCACGCCGGTCCTTGCGCGTGGCTTCGATGCGCTTCTCGTCACTGTTGGGAGGCAGTCCGGCGCGATGCGAGAGCAAGTCGGCCAGCGTGACGGAATGATATTCCGTACGCATTACGGTGTCGGGGAGCATGTCCTTCAGCTTGGCGTCCCAGGAAAGTTTGCCCGCCTCAACCAGGCGCGCGATCAGCGTTGCTGTCATCGCCTTGGCATCCGAGCCGATATGCCAATGGTCGGACAATTGCGCGCGAGCGGGGCTGCCTCCAGCACGCACCCCGCGCACCGCCTGATCTTCAACTTTGCCGTCGCGAATGACCAGCACGGCCATTGCAGGGATGCTGCGATCTTTCAGGGCCGTGGCAAGTTGGGCGTCAAGGCTGCCGGCATGTGCGCTGGATGTAGACAAAACCATGGCCGCCACAGCGTAGGCGAAGCAAAAGGTAGGCCGCATCGATAAGACTCCTGGTATGTATTAAGGTGACTTAAATGTAAGAGATCGCACGTTCGTTGCGGCTGAATATGCGACAGGCGGCGATTTTGCTTGCCTGAAATGCAAAAAAAAAGGTTCTTCACGGATTACCGGGAAACGCGGCTTTGATCTTCAAGAAGAAGAATTCGGAGTCGCGATACCCATAAGCCATCCGCTTCATTACCTTGATCCG